>CALJCU010000407.1 GCA_938023885.1 uncultured Prevotella sp.
GACCACTACCTCGTAAAGCGTTCTCAATGGATCATCGGTGGTGATGGTGCTTCTTACGATATCGGTTACGGTGGTCTCGACCACGTGCTGGCTCAGGGGCAGGATGTGAACATCCTCGTGCTCGATACTGAGGTGTACTCCAACACGGGTGGTCAGTCGTCTAAGGCTACACCTCTGGGTGCTATCGCTCAGTTCGCTGCCAGCGGTAAGCGCGTGAGCAAGAAGGATCTCGGTCTGATGGAGACAACCTACGGCTACATCTACGTGGCTCAGATCGCTATGGGTGCCGACAACAACCAGTGCCTGAAAGCCATCCGTGAGGCAGAGGCTTATCCGGGCCCGTCTCTCGTCATTGCCTACGCTCCTTGTATCAACCACGGTATCAAGGGTACCAAGGAAGAGAAGCGTAGCATGGGTCGCTCACAGCGTGAGGAGCAGCTCGCCGTGGAGTGCGGCTACTGGCATCTGTGGCGCTTCAACCCGGAGCTCGCTGAGCAGGGTAAGAACCCGTTCTCTCTCGACTCCAAGGCTCCACAGTGGGATAAGTTCCAAAACTACCTCTCCGGTGAGGTCCGCTTCTCTTCTCTGAAGAAGGCTCGTCCTGAGGAGGCTCAGGAGCTCTTCGAAGAGACTGAGAAGAGCGCTAAGCGCCGTTACCAGTCGTACGTCCGTAAGGCCGCTGAGGATTGGAGCGAAACGTTTTAATAAAACGATAAAGCCTCTCCCCAAAGGGGGTGATTACCATAACTTCTGTAAGGGTGGCCCGCAGGGCTACCCTTTCTCATTTCATGCAGAGCCGCAGAGAATAATAACGTGATTCAAAGTCTTTTGGGAGACGTAAAGGCTTTTTGCAGATTCTTCACCCCCCGGAGGCTCCCCGGCCGAAAGCCTTCTCTTATTAATGCTGCGGCTCAAAAGTCCAACCTCTGTGGCTCAATATCGCTCTGTGGATCTGCGAGAAAACGCCAAAATACTATTACAAGGAATATTCCAGGAATATTCCAGTAAAAAACTTCACGGAATGTTTGGTTGAACGATAAAATATTCGTACCTTTGCATTCATAAATCAGAGAAACGGTGCGTTGTCCGAACGGTCAGGTACTGGTCTGCAAAACCACTCAAGGCGGTTCGACTCCGCCACGCACCTCCAAACACGTTAAAGAGCGACCAACAGATTGGTCGCTCTTTTGTATTTTTCAATGGTCCTAGTCCCCCTCCCTAACTCCTAACTCTCTCAGCGGTTCCATGACGAACGCACGCTGATGCATCAGGGGATGCGGAATCTTCAGGTCAGGCCCATCGATGTGAAGGTCATCATAAAGGAGGATATCGATATCGATGACGCGGTCCTGGTACTCACCGTTAATGCTCTTCCCCGTGCGTCCCAGTTCCTTCTCGATGCGCTGGGCGGCCGCCAACACCTCATGAGGTGAAAGCGTTGTCTCACAGCACACACAGGCATTGATGAACCTATTCGGCGAAGAGAAGCCCCACGGCTCCGTCTCGTAGAGCGATGACTTCTTTGTGACATGCCCCACACGCTTATCGAGCAGCTCCACGGCTTCGCTTACGAGCCGCTTCCGGTTGCCGATGTTAGAGCCGAGACTAAAATATACTGTATGCATTAATCTACTATCAACAGACTGTCTCCGAAGCATCCGAACTTATATCCGTGCTCGATGGCGAGACGGTAACACTCCATGACGTTCCCGTAGCCGCCGAAGGCAGCTGTAGCCATGACAAGCGTTGACTCCGGATGGTAGAAGTTAGCGATCATCGTATCAGCGAGCTGATACTCGTACGGTGGGAAGATGAACTTCGATGTCCAGCCGTCATACTCTTTGAGGTATCCGTCTGTTCCCGTGGCTGTCTCCGTAGCCTTCGCCACGCTGCATCCCACGGCACAGATATGATGTCCTGCATCCTTCGTCTTGTTCACGATGTCACAGCACTCCTTGCCTACGATCATCTGCTCGGAGTCCATCTTATGCTTCGAGAGATCCTCGACCTCGATCTGCGAGAAGTTGCTCAGGCTGCAGTGGAGCGTGAGGAATGCGGTATTGATACCTTTGATCTCCATACGCTTCATCAGCTCACGACTGAAGTGAAGGCCAGTGGCAGGCGCCGTAACGGCACCCACGTTCTTGGCGTATATCGTCTGGAAGTTCTTCATGTCCTCTTTTGTCGCATGCGCATGGACGTGCATGTTCTCCATGCCAGGCTCTGCCGGACGGTTGTTAAGAATATATGTAGGTAATGGGCACTCGCCGAGGGCATAGAGGTCATGCACGAACTGATCGTGCGGACAGTCGTAGAGGAACCGGAGTGAACGGCCGCGGCTCGTTGTGTTGTCGTAGACCTCAGCCACCATCACGCCCGCATCATCGAAGAACAGTTTATTGCCGATACGGATCTTACGTGCGGGCTCCACGAGGACATCCCACAGATGGGTTTCCTCATTGAGCTCACGGAGCACAAAGACCTCGATTTTTGCATCCGTCTTCTCCTTCGTGCCGTAGAGGCGTGCGGGGAACACCTTGGTATCGTTGAGGATGAACGTGTCACCCTCGCCGAAGTAGTCGAGTATATTACGGAAGTCGAGATACTGCCCTTTGATGGGTTTCCCCCCCTCATCCCTCCTGAAAAGTTCAATCTCGCCGGTAGTACGATGAAGCACCATCAGGCGCGACTCATCACGACGGTAGGCACGGTAGGTCTCCTTCTGACCGTCTGCATTCACAAACTCACGCTCAACACTGTGAGGGTACAAAGCCACAAGCTCCTGTGGCAAGTTGAAATTGAACTGTGATAACTTCATATCTTGTCTTTTAGCCACCCGTCAAAGTGGTCGAAATCTATGCAATCGTTTACTGTTATATCTCCTACGCGGGTACGGCGCAGTGCTGTAAGATATGCTCCGCTGCCAAGTACGCGTCCGATGTCACGTGCCAGGGCACGGATATAGGTTCCTTTCCCGCAGACGACGCGGATTGACATCTGTGCGTGCTCCCTGTCGAAACTGGTCAGATCTATCTCATCGATGTGGATATGCTTTGGCTTGAGCCTCACCTCCTCACCGTTGCGCCGCAGTTTGTAGGCGCGGTCTCCTCCGATCTTCACGGCACTGTAGGTCGGCGGCACCTGGTCGATGTCACCGATGAACTGCTTGAGGGCCTCGAGAATCATCTTCCGCGTGATATGCTCCGTGGGGTAGGTGTGGTTGACCTCATGCTCCATGTCGTAGCTGTCTGTCGTGGCTCCGAGCTGCAGTGTGGCCCTATACTCCTTTGTATGGCTCTGCAATGTCTCTATCTGCTTCGTACAGCGCCCTGTGCAGAGGATGAGCACGCCCGTAGCCAACGGATCAAGGGTGCCGGCATGTCCCACCTTCACCTTCCGTCCCACAGCGTGAGAGAGGAGATAACGGCAGTGAGCCAGTGCCCTGAAGCTGCTCATCCGATAAGGTTTGTCGATGGCGATGATCTCTCCCTTGATAAAATCCATTCAAGTTCTCCTATGAATTTATTAATCAGGGAGTTAGTCGAACAGCACCATGCTGTGGCCTGTCAGCATCCAGATGAGGATGAAGACACCCACGACGATACGGTACCAGCCGAACGCCTTGAATCCGTATTTAGCGAGGAAGTCGACGAACCATTTCATGGCAAAAAGCGCAACGATGAATACCACGATGCTTGCTACGGCGAGCAGGAAGAGGTTCTCTCCTGTAGCCCAGCCTCCACCTACGGCATCCTGGCCCACGAAGAGGTCATGGACATCGAGCGCTGTGGCTGCTGCCATGGTAGGCACGGCGAGGAAGAACGAGAACTCAGCGGCACGACGGCGCGTGAGCTTCTGGCACATACCTCCGACGATGGTAGCCATCGAACGGCTCGTGCCCGGGATCAGCGAGAAGCACTGGATAAGTCCTATCCAGAACGCACGGCGCTCCGTGACTTTATTCTCCTCACGCCCTTTGTTGAAGATGCGGTCGCAGAAGAGCATGAAGATACCACCGATGACAAGCATCACCGGCACGATCCATATAGCATTGGAGGGGTTGAGCATGAAGTCGATCATTCCCGACTTCTTCACGACGAGACCTATGATGCCCGTTGGGATGAATGCCACGAGCAGCACCCAGTAGAAGTACCACTTGTGCCTGATCTTCTGCCACCGTGTGCTCCCTGCGGGGGCCGGGGTGTGGTCGAGACGAAAGAACCTGTTCCAGTAGAGCACGACGACGGAGAGGATGGCACCGAACTGGATAATGATGGTGAAGGCGCGGACGAATGCTGAGTTCTGCACACCCAGGAGGTTCTCAGCAATGAGCATATGGCCCGTAGACGATACGGGGAGAAACTCGGTGAGCCCCTCCACGATCGCGATGATAATAGTCTGAAAGAGTGTCATCAATCTTTCGGTTTACGGATGATAGAATAAATCATGGCGATGAACCCAAAGAAACAGACGACAGGCGCCACTTTGATGCGTCGGAAACTGAAGATGTCGGGATTGTAAGCCTGCTCCGTAGAACCCGGACCGCTCATGAGGATGAAGCCAATGATGACAATGGCGAATCCAATAGCGAGGAGGAGGAAATTGATACGGTCGAAAGCATAGTTGCGGCCACCTCCCACGTGCTTCTCCGATGTAGCGGAGACTACTTGCTGTGATTGTTTGTTCGATGACATAATATTATGTGTATTCTATGATGATATATTGATTACCATGCAGTGGGTGGCCGGTACAAGACCGGCCACTGCAACTGATACCGCATTCATTATCTCAATCCTTAAATCTTATACAGGTCACCGGCTTTCATACGCAGGAACTTGTTGACAGAGATGTTCGCGCAGATCACCGTGATGATGATGCCGCTGAGGAGCACGGAGAGACCCGTGATGAGCATCTCACGCCATGTCACGATTGTGACGATCCCCTGCTCATAACGATAGAGCGCATACATACCGAGACCCAACACGATGCAAGCGAGGAGCGCCGCGATGACACCCACACAGACAGCACTCCACACGAAAGGCCGTCGGATGAAACCCCAGGAGGCGCCCACGAGCTTCATCGTATGGATGGAGAAACGGCGCGCATAGATTCCGAGGCGCACGGTGTTGTTGATGAGCGAGAATGAGACAAATGTCAGCAGGATAGCGAGCACGAGCATCGCCATCCCTATCTTTGTCAGGTTACGGTTCACCGCATCGACCAGGTCTTTCTGATAAGTGATATCGGAGACTTTGGGGTATTTCTTCAGCTCCTTGGATATCCACACAAGCGAGTCGTTGTTGGCATAGTCACTCCTCAGTGTCAGTTCGATGGAAGAAGAAAACGGGTTCACTCCGTCAGTGAATGTCGACGGATCGGTTCCCATCTGCCTGGCGGCGTCGTGCAATGCTGACTCCTTACTGATGAAATGAATGGTCTTGATATAAGGGCGCTGTGCGATACTACGCATGATAGTCTGTGCCTCGTTGTCCGTCATGTCCTGTTCAAGCATCATGGTGACAGTGAGGTTCTCTTTCACATAAGCCGAGAGGTTACGGCCTGTGAGCGTGGAGAACACTACCAGGCCGAGAAGAATGAGCACCAAGGCTGTACTGATGCAGAGCGTCACGGTCTGCAAGCGTCCTGAGCGTCCAGTGCTCTTAGTATGTCTTTTCTTCATTATCGAATATCGATTTTCAATATGCTATTATCAAACAGGCAATATCTACCAAATGTTATGGCAAAGGTACTTATTATTAATCGAAGATGTGCATGATTAACGGGGATTAACATCATTATCATCGCCCATGGTACTGGTTATTTCGTTGTATCCTGCTCGTTGATGAACCCGTGGCGGTAAGCGTAGAGGAGCTCCTCAAGATCAGCGATCTGCGCCCGCAGTTCCTTACCCTTGTCAGTATCGGCCACAAGCATACGACGCTGCGACATCTCCACGATTTGTGTCGTCGACTTAATATCCGTACCACGGAGAATAGCATCCTCAGTGCTTGTGAACGGCTCATGCTGAACGAGCTGGAAGCCACGACTGTGATAGACAAGTGTGTATCCTGCGATACCTGTCTCACGGTGATAAGCCTGCGAGAAGCCACCGTCAATGACCATCAGTTTACCGTTGGCCTTGATGGGACTCTCTCCCTTGACCGCTTTCACGGGGACGTGACCATTGATGATATGGCGGTTAGGATCGGTGATACCAAAGGCTTTCATGATATTGTCACAGATCTCCTCCTTGTCACGCAGCACAAAATAGTTGCCTTTTTTCTCCTCATGTGTCTCCTTCTCGCGGATGAAATAACGCTCGAAGGTCGCCATCTTCGACTTGTCGAAAAGCGGACTGTCAGGACCGCACCACAGATACATGAAGTAGTCGATGGCATAGTCTTTCTGCTCCGGCGTAGAGTCGCTCTGGAACGCACTGCGGATGAGCATCCCCACATCGGTGAAGAGCTGCTGACCACTGCACGAATGACCCGGATAGATCTCCACTTCCTTCAGTGATCCATCCTCATTGAGGGGAATGGAAGCATGGAAGAGAAGGTTATTGTTCCAGATGGCGTACATACAACCATGGGAGAGCATGAGACGGATATGCCTGTGAAGCTTCTCACTGACCTCGAAACTGTGGTGAAGTTTCGCCACGAGGTCAGCCTCCTCCTTCGTAAGTGTATCAGGATCCTTGGGGTCTACTGTAGGGAAGGAGCAACTCGTCAACTCATACTCGTTACCGTCGAGCATGATCGTGCCCTTCTTGTAGTTGACAGCATTGAGGAGCTCACGGTCCTGCATCTTCCATTCGGGGTGTTTCTTGTAGAGCTGACTCTCAAGCTTGAACTGTATCACGGCAATGGCCTTATGCTCCTTGGCAATGAGCTGTCGTGTCTTGTCATCGATAGCTGCCGAGCCTCCGTCCGTCTTTGGGAGGAACTCCGTACAGGGATCGTCTCCGTAAGCCTCCATGGCGAAAGTCGCCAACGGCACGAGGTTGATGCCATAGCCATCCTCGAGCGTCACGAGGTTGGCATAGCGCAGGGAGAGACGGATGACTGACGCCATGCATGCGTCGTTACCTGCTGCAGCGCCCATCCACAGGATATCGTGGTTGCCCCACGTGATGTCCCACGAATGATAACCTTCGAGGAGATCCATAATACGGTAGGCACCTGGGCCACGGTCGTAGATGTCGCCGAGGATATGCAGTTGGTCGATAGCCAGACGCTGTATGACATTGGAGATAGCCACAATAAAGTCATCAGCACGCCCTGTAGAGATGATGGTGTCGACGATGACGTTCACATAGTTGGCTTTGTTCTTATCCTCGGGACGCTCATGGAGCAACTCCTGGATGATATAAGAGAAGTCCTCAGGCAGTGATTTGCGTACCTTTGAACGAGTGTATTTACTTGATACATCGCGACATACGGCGACAAGGAGATGGAGTGTGATATGGTACCAGTCGTTGATGTCAGGTTCCGAAGCCTTGACAAGTTCGAGCTTCTGCTCCGGATAATAGATGAGGGTGCAGAGCTCGCGCTTTTCCGCATCACGGAGCGTGTTGCCGAAAAGCTCATTAACTTTTCGCTTGATGTTTCCTGATGCATTCTTGAGGATATGCTGGAAAGCCTCGTATTCTCCGTGCAGATCTGCTACGAAATGCTCCGTGGCCTTCGGGAGATTGAGAATAGCTGAAAGATTAATAATCTCTGTGCTTGCTGCGGCTATGGTAGGAAATGAATGGGAGAGCAACTGCAAGTAACGCATATCACTCTTTATGTCGTAAATGGTGTTCATAATTAGTAATTCGTTATAATATTATACTATTAATAATGTATTAATGTAATAATGGCTGTGTAAATTGTAAATAAGTGGTTAATAATTGTACTGTCCAAATTTCGTCATTGCGATGAAGAGTCGCTTTGTTCTCGCTCCCTTCTTGGGCTGGAAGATCCAAAAGCCCTCAGGAAAGCCAAGGAAAGTAGAGAGGATAGACGTGAGGCGTGAGGCAAAGTCATCGATGCCCAGACGTCCCAACATATCCCGCACGGAGTCCTCGTCGACATCCAAGAAACGCATCAACTGATAGACATCAGTGAGGTGCGACAACGGCATAGTGTGGTGCTGCAACTCGTAATGGAGATTGAGCAGTGCCAGACACAGTTGCTGCTCTGCCTTGCCATTGTTGGAGAAGACATCCTTCACCTTGTTCTTCAGCAGCAAGTTCTTGGAGAGCAGTGTCTCCGTCACCAGTTCTCCATCGGAGTACTTCGACTTGCCCTCAAAGCGGTCCATCTCCTGCATGTTTAAAGAAGGACAAGGTACCTGGAACGCATCTAAAGCCCGCATGAGCTGACCCGAGACATGCTCCTGATCAGCATAGAGAAGGAGGCGGCGCCAGTCCTCATCCTTAAAAGCGGAGATACCGTTAACGATAGCCTCTGCTCCATCCTGATGCAAAGCCGGATTGAGCGCGGGAGCATGTGGATCGATACCTGTCTGCAGGAGTATACCTATGAGCTCCTGTACCTTGGATTGGATGAAGAGCTGCACATTGGAGTCGATGACCTTACGGTACAGCGCCTCTATCTGTGAGGCTGCTGACATGAACGTTATCTGACTCGTGAGCACAGGGTTCTTTACGACTGCTACCCGCTTGTTCCATCCGAGACTGGTAAAGGTCTCATGCTCAAGTTTCCCACAGACATGCACCAAGGCAGCGTGCTCCACGAGATGACGCTGACGCCGGAAAAGGATAGAATGCCGATGACGCTCCGTCTCCCACGGCTGTAAGCCGCCCAAGGGCGTGAGCACATAAGGAATGCCATGCGCATAAGCCCGCTTCGAAAGCTGGCATGCTTCACGACTCCAACATCCGAAAAAATGGATGATGTCACAGCCGGAGAGCTGCTCCGCGACATGATGTCCTCCTGCAACGTCCTGCAAGTCAACAGTTTCCGAGAAATTCTTCGAGAAGTTCTCGGAAAGGCCCTTCACAAGGTCATGGTTGATACACACTGCATTGACGGAGTGAGGAATGAAAAGCAGAACCTTCAGCATGATAATACGCTACTGTTTATGTGTCGTGAAGTCGAGCTTGTCGGCGAACCTATAACGCAGCCCGTAAATGAGGTTTCTCCATACGATGGAGAGGCAGTACGGATAGATGAGCAATGCCGGGACCTGCTCGCCAAAGGCTGACATCGCCTTGCAGCCGAACACTGTGCGCAGCACGATGCCCAGGATGAGAGCCAGCAGAGCAGCAGTCAAGAGGATGACGTTCACCGTCGCGGCCCCCCATACGATGCCGACAAGCGTGAGAAGAAACGAGAGGTGCAGCGCTATCTGATCGAGATTGAACCACACACGATGCGCAAAGCTGCGCTTCAGCCACTTACGTGTCTCACGATAGAAGATATGATCCGCCATCCATACAGAATGCTCGGGAGCATCATCGAGGATCCACGCCGCGCCGCGTGTCTCCAAGGCTACCTTGCCCTTTTTCGAGTATTTGTTCACGAGAAAATCGTACTCGCCATGAATAAGGTTCAGGTTCCCGAGGAATCCGTCCTGCTTCATGAACATTGACTTGCGGATCATTATGTTCGGTGCCAAGGCTGCATAGGCATTGCCCCGTGCTGTCTCCCGCATGAGATAATAAGCCTCATTGAGCCGCTCGAAGCGCTTGAAAGCAGAGGCTTCATCTTCATACCCTCCATAGCCTACGACGAGCTGCGTACTGTCCGTACAGTTCTCGGCCATCGTCTGAAGCCATATGTCAGAAGCTGGCTTGGAAGTGGGCTCCGTCATCACAAGCCACTCTGTCTTAGCCGCTTTGACACCCAATGTCATGGCGAGTTTCTTACGACTCACGTAGCGCGACGACTGAGGGATATAAGTAATGTAGAGGCTACAGTCGCCCGGATCCTTGTCGAGTTGCTGCCGGAAGCGCTTGAGCACATCCTCGGTCGCACCCTCGCCCTCCTCTACAACGATAATGATCTGGAATCCCGCAGGATATTTCTGCGCCATGATAGCGGGCAGGTTACGCTCCAGTGCCTCCGGCTCATCGTGTGGCGTAAGGATAACGGAAAGCGGAGGAAGAGGGTCCGGACCTTCCTGCTGCTCCTCCTTCTCCCACTTGCTCTTGCTGAAGCGCAAATAAGGACTAATGAATGATGTGACAACGGCAACCACCAACAGCACAGCGCTGCTGATGATCGTAAAATTGTCAATACTGATTGTATAAGTCATTTTATTTGAAAGCC
This sequence comes from uncultured Prevotella sp., assembly GCA_938023885.1. GTDB lineage: Bacteria > Bacteroidota > Bacteroidia > Bacteroidales > Bacteroidaceae > Prevotella. Next base: position 10,281 of record CALJCU010000407.1, read on the forward strand.
GTTAAAAACAACTTAGTTTTGTAGAAGCTCAGAAGTTCAGAGGTTTTGTCATTACATATACATTTGACTGAGCTTCCAGACTTCCGGATTTCTAAACCAACCCATTTTCATTTTCATCCTTTCTAAGTTTCTCTATTTAAGATTCTCTGTGACAAGGCCCTGTGGGAGTGGACGGCAGTTGTACTGGCTCGCCATAATTTCTCCGTAGGCACCTGTGGAACGTATTGCAAGGAGGTCGCCACGCTTACATCCTGCAATAAACGTATCTTTGGCAAAGACATCACTTGACTCGCAGATAGGACCCACGATGTCGTAGGCCACAGGAGCAGCTTCACTCGTGAGGTTCTCTATCTTGTGAGCGGCATGATACAATGCCGGGCGGATGAGGTCACTCATACCCGCATCCACGATGCAGAACTTCTTGCTCACGCCCTGCTTCACATAGAGCACCTTTGTGATGAGACTTCCCATCTGCCCAACGATGGAACGGCCAAGCTCGAAGTGAACTTTCTGTCCAGGAAACAACCGCAGACCTTCGGCAAACGTCTTAAAGTATGCCTTGAAATCAGGAACAGGATCAGCCTCGGGATCATCATAGTTGATGCCCAAACCTCCACCGACATTAATGTTTTCCACCTCGATATTCTTCGACTTGAGAATCTCCTGTAACTCATTGATACGCAAGCATAACATCTCAAAGTCGTCCATCTCCAGGATCTGACTCCCGATATGGAAATGCAAGCCGATGAACTTCACGTTCTCCATCTCATTGGCACGTTCGATGACCGGCAGCATATCGTTCATCGCAATGCCGAACTTATTCTCAGCGAGACCTGTCGTGATATTGGCGTGGGTATGCGCTCCCACCTCAGGATTGATGCGGAAGCAGACGTTGGCTATCTTCCCTTTTGCCTTGGCCAGCTCATTGATAACCTCGAGCTCGGGAACGCTCTCGACATTGAAGCAGAAAATATCCGCATCCAAAGACGTGTTTATCTCCCAGTCGGCCTTCCCCACGCCTGCGAACACGATGCCATCGTGGCGGAAGCCTGCTTTCATTGCAGCCTCTATCTCTCCCCCACTCACGCAGTCGGCACCAAGTCCGGCCTCGGATATTATCTTTAATATTTTCGGGTTGGCATTGGCCTTGACAGCATAGTGAACAACGAATCCAGGGTACCGCTCTGCCTCCTTCTTCACTTCTTCCAACGTCCGGCTGAGAAGTGCGGAGTCATAATAATAGAAAGGTGTGCGCATGGAGCGGAACTTTTCTATTGGGAATGTATTCGTCATTTGTCTTGAATTCTATTATCTAAATAATGTGTCGCTCAGGCTCTGCAATGCTCGCTTCTTGTCAGCTTCCTTGATGAGGAAAGAGATATTGTAGTTGGAGCCGCCGTAGCTGATCATACGCACAGGGATATCCTTCATGGCATCCGTAGCGA
>CALJCU010000408.1 GCA_938023885.1 uncultured Prevotella sp.
CGTCACCGACACTGACGCTCCGCGGCACGCTCTCACCCGTCAGAGCCACTGTATTGAGGCTCGACGAACCATCGATAATCTTACCGTCCATCGGCACACGCTCACCAGGACGCACAACGACCGTCTCACCGACTCTCACATCCTTCGGGTCGACAACACCTACCGCTCCGTTGTGCTCTACGTTGGCCGTGTCGGGGCGGATCTCCATCAGTGCCTTGATAGAATGCTTGCTCTTGTCCTCAGCATAATCTTCGAAGAGCTCGCCAACCTGGAAGAAAAGCATCACAAACACCGCCTCGGGAAACTGCGGCTCTGCACCAGGAAGAAAACCGATGAGCAAGGCTCCTATCGTGGCAATGCACATAAGGAAGTCTTCATTGAACGGGTTCCGCTCCTTAATACCTTCCTCCACTGCCTCGCCCATCACATCATAAGAGATGAGCAGGTAGGGTATGAGATACACAAGGAGCTGTGCCCAGACAGGCATCATAAACGTTTTCGTCACCATCCATGCAACAGAGAGCAGCACAGCTGTAACCCCGATCCGTATCAAGAGTTTCTTATCCATATATAATTATTTTCTCTATTATTTGATGATGCAAAGTTACTGAATAGTTGATGCAACTAAGTTGCAAAGATATAGTGCGGCGTTCGACAGAAGATCGTGCGACGTTCGACAGAAGATCGTGTGGTGTTCGACAGAAGATCGTGCGACGTTCGACAGAAGATAACATGAAACAACAATGGTTTTGACATAGGGTATCGCTGTTATTGACGTAGGGGCGTAGAAAAACATGGACAACGCATTGGAAACAATAAACATTATACCACAAGCAAAGACTAAACGAAAGTTAAATAAAGTGTTAAAACGGTGATAATATTTTGAACCGAAACCCATTTTCCCTAATTTTGTTTTCACAAAGAAAGAACAGGACCTATATATAGAAATCAAAACACAAATCACAATATGATGGACAAGATTCTCAAAGATGAATATGATGTGATCATCATTGGTGGCGGTATCACCGGAGCCGGAACGGCACGGGACTGTGCACGCCGCGGAATGAAAGTCCTTCTCGTCGAGAAACGCGACTTCACCAACGGCGCTACAGGCCGTAACCACGGCCTGCTCCATAGTGGTGCCCGCTATGCCGTCACTGACCAAGAGTCGGCGCGCGAGTGCATCAAAGAGAACATAACGCTCCGCCGTGTGGCTCGTCATTGTGTAGAAGAGACCGACGGTCTCTTCATCACGCTGCCTGAAGACAGTCTTGACTATCAGAAGAATTTTGTCGACGCTTGCCGCCGCGCCGGTATCCGTGCTGACATCATCTCCCCCGAAGAGGCCAGGCGCATTGAACCTGCCGTCAACCCCGCGCTCATCGGCGCCGTACGCGTGCCCGATGCCTCCATCGATCCTTTCCGGCTCACCACAGCCAACATCATCGATGCCAAACACCATGGTGCAGAGGTCTTCACCTACGAAGAGGTCATTGGCTTCGTCATAGAGAACGGCGTGATGAAAGGGGTGAAGTTACGCAACAACCGCACAGGTGAGGAGGCCGAGGTCCACTGCCGTCTCGTCATCAACGCTGCCGGTATCTGGGGCCAGCCCGTGGCACAGTTGGCAGGCATCAAGATAAACATGTTCCCCGCCAAGGGCACCCTGCTCGTCTTCGGCCACCGCGTCAACCACATGGTGCTGAACCGCTGCCGCAAGCCCGCCAACGGCGATATTCTCGTCCCCGACGATGCGGTGTGCGTTATCGGCACGACGAGTGACCGTGTGCCGTTCGATCAGATTGACGACATGCGCGCCACACCCGAAGAAGTGGACCTGATGATCCGCGAAGGCATGCACCTCGCGCCGAGCCTTGCTACGACACGCATCATCCGTGCCTATGCCGGCGTGCGTCCGTTGGTGGCAGCCGACAATGACCCGTCAGGGCGAAATATCAGCCGTGGCATCGTGTTGCTCGACCATGAGAAACGCGACGGACTGAAAGGGTTCATCACCATCACGGGCGGCAAGATGATGACTTACCGGCTCATGGCAGAGAGAGCCGCCGACCTCGTCTGTGAGAAGCTCGGCATTGACAAGAAATGTGATACGGCCGTAGTGCCGCTGCCCGGATCGGAGGAGAGCGACAGTGAGATAAAGACAGAGATGCACAATGACATCTTCAGCGACCCCGTGGCATCGACAAGCCGCTTCGCGGAGATAGGCCGTCACGGCACATTCACCAAAGAGATACCTCATGAGACGATAGAGGACCGCGCCCTCGTCTGCGAGTGTGAAGAGGTGAGTGTCGGCGAGGTGAAGTTTGCCATCGACAAGCTCCACGTCCATAATCTCATCAACCTGCGCCGCCGCACACGCATCGGCATGGGCACATGTCAGGGCGAGCTCTGCGCCTGCCGCGCTTCTTGCGTGCTCTGCCAGCTCAGTCATACAGCGCCAAAAGATGCACTTAACGATCTCAGCGCGTTCATGCAGGAGCGCTGGAAGGGCATGCGGCCCGTGGCCTGGGGCGACACGCTGAAAGAAAACCAGTTGACGCTGAAGATCTATCAAGAACTGTGTGGACTAAATGCTTGACAAGATGAAATTTGATACTATTATAATAGGTGGCGGACTGAGCGGCCTCACATGCGGCATAGTCCTCGCCAAAGCAGGACAGAATGTAGCCATAGTCAGTGCCGGACAAAGCAACTTGCACTTCACCTCCGGATCTCTCAGTCTTATAGGCTATAAGGACGGGCAAGAGGTCAAGGATCCCTTAGGGGCTCTTGGACAGTTACCCGAGACACATCCTTACCGGAAAATCAGCAACCCCGACATCCTCGCCGACCAGGCACGCAAGCTCCTGGAAGAAGCGGGCATCAAGATGCAGGGCGACAACCATCAAAACCACTACCGCCTGTCACCTACAGGCAAACTCATCCCTGCATGGCTGACGATGGACGGTCTCTTCACAGTAAACAACGCTGAGGAACTGAAGGGCAAGCATATCTGTTTAGGCAACATCACCGGGTTTCTCGACTTTCCGGTTCCCTATCTTGTCGCCGCATTACGTGAGTACGGAGCAGAGGTAGAACCTTGCACTGTCACCACCCCGCTCTTGGAGCACGCCCGTCAGAGCCCGTCGGAGATGCGTGCCACAAATATTGCCAATTATCTCGCTGACGACGAGAACGTAAAAGAAATGGCTGGAGCACTGAAGAAAGTCTTACCTAGGGAGACAGACCTGATTCTTCTGCCTGCCGTGTTGGGTATAGCCAATGATCACGCTGCCTCACTCTTGCAGCAACTGCTCCCCGCAGAGACTAAGTTTGTCGCCACCATGCCGCCTTCGGTACCAGGCACACGCATTCAGACTTTGCTTCGCCAGTATTTCCAAAAACTCGGCGGCACATTGCTCCCCAACGACACTGTGGTCAAAGGCGAGCTAAAGAACAACCATGTAGAGCGAGTCTATACAGAGAACCTAAACGAGACACCACTCGAAGCCGGCAACTTCGTACTTGCTGCCGGATCGTTTCTCGACGGAGGCATGGCATCCAACTACGACGGTATCTTCGAGCCAGTCTTCCGCCTTGACGTAGAAGGGAGCAACAAACGGACAGACTGGACCACAGACAAGCTCTTCGACCGTCAGCCTTATCAGTCGTACGGAGTCAAGACCGACAGCCTCCTCCTCGTCAGCAAAGATAATACTGTGGTAAATAATATGTACGCCATCGGTTCCATCCTGAGCGGCAACGACCCGCGGATGGCGACATCGACAGGCATCGACCTGCTCACGGCACTTTCCGTAGCGAAGATCATCACGGACACGTGTGCGGACAACAACACCAACAAATAGAAGATTACAGCTATGCAAGATAAGATTCAGTTTTTCAATCTCAGCGTCCACGACTATGAGCAATGTCTGAAGTGCAGCATCTGCACCGTCTATTGCCCAGTCTCCACCGTGGAGCCTGAATATCCCGGCCCCAAGCATGCCGGCCCCGACTTGCTGCGCTATCGGCTGAAAGACCCTGACTTCTTCAACGAGACACTCAAGCTCTGCCTCAACTGCAAACGCTGTGAAGTGGCTTGTCCGCACGGTGTCAAGGTCGGCGACATCATTCAGGCGGCCCGCATCGAGTACAGCACCCACTCGCCAAGCCTGCGCGACCGCATGCTCGCCAACACCGACTTCGTCGGCTCTATGGCCACACTGGTGGCACCGCTGACCAACTTCTTCCTCGGACTGAAACCCGCCAAGGTGGTGCTCGACAAAGTGATGAAGATTGACCAGCACCGGCAGTTCCCTGCTTATTCAGGGACGAAATTCGAGACATGGTTCCATCGTCATGCCGAGGCTGAACAAGAAAGCTACAGCCGCTTCGTGAGCTATTTCCACGGATGCTACGTCAACTACAACTTCCCGAAACTCGGTCAGGACTTTGTCAAGATCATGAACGCCTGCGGCTATGGCGTCCATCTTTTGGAGAAAGAGAAATGCTGTGGTGTGGCACTCATCGCCAACGGTCTCTCCGGCCAGGCGAAGAAGCAGGGTGAAGTCAATATCTCGTCCATGCAGAAAGCCGTGGAAGCCGACAATGAGGCCGTGCTTACCACAAGCTCCACATGCACCTTTACCATGCGCGACGAATACAAGGACCTCCTGAAGATTGACAACGGCAAAGTGCGCAACCACCTGATGCTCGCCACCCGCTTCCTCTGCCAGAAGATTGACGAGGGCAAGCTTAAGCTCGCCTTCCGCAAGGATTTCCATAAGAAAGTAGCCTACCACACCGCCTGTCACATGGAACGGATGGGGTGGAGCATCTATTCCATCCAGTTGCTGAAGATGATACCGGGGCTCGATCTCACCATCCTTGAGAGTCACTGCTGCGGCATCGCCGGCACCTACGGATTCAAGAAAGAGAACTATGAGCGCTCGCAAAAGATCGGTGCCCCACTCTTTGCACAGATCAGGGAAGTCAACCCCGACAGCATCGCCACCGACTGTGAGACCTGCAAATGGCAGATTGAGATGTCGACCGGCTATCCCGTCGACAACCCCATCTCGATCCTTGCCGAAGCACTCGACGTGAAAGAGACACACAAGCTGAATGAAAAATAGAGACCATTCATAATTGATTACTAATCACTTAAAGACTTGAAACTATGGAAGAGAAAAAGTACATTCTTGCGCTCGACCAGGGGACAACCAGCTCACGCGCCATCGTTTTCGACCATAACGGTCAGATCTGCAGCGTAGCCCAGAAAGAATTCACACAGTACTTCCCCAAGCCGGGCTGGGTGGAGCACAACCCTAATGAAATCTGGTCGTCAGAGGCTTCTGTCATCGCCGAAGCCATCTCAGCCATCGACATCAACGGTCTCGACATTGCCGCCATCGGCATCACCAACCAGCGTGAGACGACCATCGTGTGGGATGTGGATACGGAAGAACCTATCTACAACGCCATCGTCTGGCAGGACCGTCGCACGGCTGAGTTCTGCGACAAGCTGAAAGCTCAAGGGCTCGTGGATAAGATCCGCGAGAGGACCGGTCTGATCATCGACGCTTACTTCAGTGGCACGAAAATCAAATGGATCCTCGACAACGTACCCGGTGCCCGCGAGCGTGCAGAGAAAGGCAAACTGCGTTTCGGTAATGTCGACTCATGGCTTATCTGGCGCCTCACACGCGGTGAGATTCACTGCACGGATGTGACGAATGCCAGCCGCACCATGTTGTTCAATATCCATACCCTCCGGTGGGATGATGACCTGCTCAAGCTTCTCGACATTCCCCGTAGTATGATGCCGGAGGTGAGGTCCTGCTCAGAGGTCTACGGTCACACGAAGACTACCATCTTCGCTCATGAGGTGCCTATCGCCGGTATCGCCGGTGACCAGCAGAGTGCCCTCTTCGGCCAGATGTGTCTCACGCCGGGATCTATCAAGAACACTTACGGCACAGGATGCTTTGTCATGCTGAACATCGGTGACAAGCCCTTGCTCTCCAAGAACAACCTGCTCACCACCGTGGCGTGGAAGATCGGTGATAAAGTGAAATATGCCCTTGAGGGTTCTATCTATGTAGGCGGCAGCGTCGTTCAGTGGCTGCGTGACGGCCTCGGATTCATCAAGAGCAGTAGTGAGATTGAGGAGCTTGCCTCCTCTGTGCCCGACAGTGGCGGCGTAATCTTCGTACCGGCTCTCACCGGTCTTGCCGCTCCCTATTGGGATCAGTACGCACGCGGCACCATCGTAGGCATCACCCGTGGCACGACACGCGCTCATATCGCCCGTGCAGCTCTCGACGGTATTGCCTTCCAGACTTACGACATTGCTCAGGCTATGGCTAAGGACATGGGTGCTCCGCTGACAGAGTTGAAAGTCGATGGCGGCGCTTCGCGCAACAATCTGCTCATGCAGTTCCAGGCTAACCTGCTCGGCATCCCGGTGGTACGTCCGAAGATTACGGAAACAACAGCTCTCGGTGCTGCTTACCTCGCAGGTCTCGCAGTAGGTTTCTGGAAAGATATCGACGAGATTAAGAGTCAGTGGCAGGTGGAGCGCACCTTCGAGCCTGTGCCTGAGAACGACGAGATCAAGGCTGCCAAGAACGGATGGGCTGATGCTATACAGAGAACACTGACACATAAATAAAGGTGAAAGCTCCCCCTGTCCAAGGGGGAGCGGAACTAAACAACAACTATAATATCAACTATAAAACTAAAGAACTATGGATCCTGTATTATTGCACAACTGTGCCCTTGAGTTTATCGGCACCCTCGTAATGATTCTGTTAGGTGACGGTGTATGCGCCGGTATGGGTTTGAACAAGTGTAAAGGTAAAGGCGGCGGCTGGGTCGTCATCACCTTGGGCTGGGGTCTCGCTGTCATGGCGGGCGTATTCATCGCCCACGACTCCGGTGCTCATCTGAACCCAGCTGTCAGCTTCGGCCTTGCCGTTGCCGGTATGTTCCCATGGGCTAACGTCATTCCTTATGTCATTGCCCAGATGTTGGGTGCATTCCTCGGTGCTGTGCTCGTTTGGATTGTTTATAAAGACCACTTCGACGCTACCGATGATCCCAATGGCAAGCTCACTATCTTCTGCACCATGCCAGCTATCGAGAACAAGCCGCTGAACTTCCTCCAGGAGGCTGTCTGCGCCTTTGTCCTTGTCCTGCTCATTATCTGCATCGGCACTTACACAGGCAGTGTCAACGTCGGTGGTAACAGCGCATGGCCTGTCACCATGGTCATCGTCTCCATCGGTATGTCTCTGGGCGGTGTCACCGGATACGCCATGAATCCTGCCCGTGATCTTGGTCCGCGTATCGCTCACGCTATTCTCCCTATCAAGGGTAAGAGGGACAGTGGCTGGGGCTATAGCTGGGTACCAATCTTTGGCCCGTTAGCCGGTGCTGCTCTCGCTGCCGCAGTAGGTTTCCTCTTCAATTTCTGCTAATAGCAGAATGAGAACTATCTTTTCTTTCCGTTAATCTAAAAATCAACGAATCATGAAAAGCATTAAACTATTTGCCCTTACCGGCCTGGCATTTCTGCCGTTAGGCATGCAAGCACAGAAGTTGCATGAAAGTGCAGCCTTTGAGACCTCACACCTCTGGCGTGGCCTGGAGGTTGGCAATGGTCTGATCCTCAACAATGATGTATCAGTGAGTGACAATCATGACCACTTCAAAATTGGCTTGTGGGGCGGCATGGCTACTGACGGCGACTACAAAGAGGCTGATGTCTACATGAATTACAACGACAACGGCTTCAACCTTGCTGTATGGGATTTGTGGAACTTCTCCGAGGGGATCCCTGGAAATGGCAAATACTTCACCTGGGATGCCCGCAAGACCTCTCACCTGCTCGATGCCGCCATCAGCTACGACTTCGGTACAACCTGCAACTTCCCGCTCACACTCTCTTGGGCTACCCTACTTGTAGGCCGTGACCGCGGTGTTGCCAATGAACAGAATGTCTACTCCACTTTCGTTCAAGCAAGCTGTCGTCTCTATGACAGTAAGGAGTGGGCTGTTGACGCTTCCGTCGCCGGCGCATTCGCTTTGAATCCCTACGACAAGGATAAATATCCTGGCGAGCACAATAACCTCTATGGTAAGTCGGCAGGAGTGAATGATATTCGTTTAGGAGCAACCTATAAGTTGAAAGTTGGAAAATATAGCATGCCGGTGACCGGACAGATGATGTGGAATCCGGAAGCCAGTAAAGCCTACTTCAGAGCAACAATAACGTTGTTGGATCTGTAGTTCTCTCATTTCTCTCTCATAGGCCCTGCCTCTCACCTTGTAGAAGCAGGGTCTTTCTCTGTTTACTGTTATAGTACTTATTGATCTACTTACCAACGTCAAACAACTAACTTTATAGTTTGCACTGTCATTCAGGAAACTATCATAATGACACTTATATACTGTTATGTTAATATTATGTTAAACCCAATGTTAAATATTAGATGATATTTTGAAGCGAAACGATATTTACGTAACTTTGCTTTCATAAAGCAAAAGAAATTCTATATTTAGAAATCTGCTATCTATTGACTATTCAACAAAAGTTAAGGCCGATACTATCTAACAGGTTTCGTCGGCAAACGATAAAGGCTTGTTGTGAGTTAGTCTTCGCTTTTACTAAGTCGAGGGAACTTTAAACAAACAATTATAAACACTACAAAAAGCATGTGGAATTTTTTAGCACCACCAGCCTACAAAACTGAACAGACTGGTCCTGATGCCGACCGTCGCTATCGCAAGTTGCGCTGGCAAGTCTTCTTCGGCATTTTCATCGGCTATGCAGGCTTTTACATTGTCCGTAAGAACTTCTCCATGGCCATCCCCATGCTGGCTCCTCTTGGATTTGAGAAAGGAGAGTTAGGGGTCGTATTGTCAATGAATGCCATTGCCTATGGATTTTCTAAATTTATTATGGCAAGTGTCAGTGACCGCAGTAATGCCCGCCGCTTCCTGCCACTCGGACTTTGTCTGGCTGCCTTGTCCATGATGTTCATGATCGTCCCCGTTCAGTGTATAGGTCCCAACCATAAAAATTGGTCGATTGCACTTATGGCAGTCCTCAATTTACTCGTGGGATGGTTCAACGGAATGGGATGGCCTCCATGCGGAAGGGTGATGACACATTGGTTTTCCATTAAAGAACGTGGCACCTGGATGTCTGTCTGGAACTGTGCCCACAATGTTGGAGGAGCACTTGTTGGCCCTATGTCCGTATACGGTGCAGTATGGTTCGGATCCTGGTTCTATGGTACAGATTCACAACGGTATTTCCTGATAGGTACCTACCTTTTCCCTGCTTGCGTTGCTGTCTTGGTAGCAATTATTGCCTACTGTCTTATCCGTGACACACCACAATCGTGTGGACTCCCATCAATAGAAAAATGGCGCAATGATTATGCAGACACCTATTCTGACAAAGCAGAGAAAGTGCTCTCCACTAAAGAAATCTTCCATACCGTCCTGACCAACCGTTTCCTGTGGTATATAGCGTTTGCCAATGCATTCGTGTATATGGTCCGCTATGGCTGCCTCGACTGGGCTCCAACAATCCTTACTGAGAAAGGTATAGATATAAAAGAAGCTGGATGGGCCTATTTTGCTTACGAGATTGCCGCTATACCTGGTACTATCATTTGTGGATGGCTTTCTGATCATATTTTCAAAGGTCGCCGATCTCTGCCCACTATTTTATATATGACTGTTGTTGGCATTCTCATTTCCATCTACTGGCAAAATCTTGACAATGTTAATGTCGTCATTGCATGCCTTATTGCTATTGGCTTCTTCATCTACGGCCCCGTGATGCTGATAGGAGTTCAGGCTTTGGATCTGGCACCTAAGAATGCATCAGGTACGGCAGCAGGGCTGACTGGCTTCATGGGATACGTTCTTGGAACAGCACTATTAGCTAATGTGGTCATAGGTTTCGTGTCAGAGCACGCCGGTTGGGGATGGACATTCGTCCTGCTCATGGGAGCTTGCCTGATATCTATATTCCTGATGTCGTTAACCTACAGGCAGGAACAATATCTTGCCAAGAAAAAATAAACCTAAAAAAATGGAAAGGAATCAAGATGTTTACAGGTCCCTAGGACCCAAGAGAAAGAAATTTATGAACTGGCAGATGCGCACCATCCTTGTAACGATGTTGGGGTATGCCACATTTTATTTTGTCAGGAAGAATTTCTCATTGGCCATGCCGGGGCTCACCGCTGAGTACGGGATCTCCAACAAGAGCTTTGGTTGGATACTGTTTGTAGGCTCTCTGGTCTATGGTTCATCAAGGTTCATCAATGGTTATGTAGTCGACCGCATCAAGGGACGCATCGTGATGGCAGTGGGTCTGTTGCTCTGTGCTCTGGCTAATCTGTGCTTCGGCTTTGGAGTCAACCTCAGCGCACTCATAACTGGTACCAGTCAGGGACCTGATTTCACGTCAATGCTCATCCTCATCATGAGTGTCGTTATCATCCTTAACCAGTATTTTCAAGGCATGGGTTATCCTCCATGTGCACGCATTCTTCCTCATTGGATTCATCCGAGTGAACTTGCCACGAAAATGTCTATTTGGAACACTTCCCATTCTTTAGGCGCAGCTTTGGCAGTGATTGTATGCGGTACAATTATGGGCTCCTTGGGGACAGACATGAGTGCCAATACGAGTATTGTAGCACGTATCACAGAGAATCTTACCGACAACAATGTTGCCAATGCCTCGGTTCAAGCGCTGAATTATGCCGCACACATCGGCGCATGGAAGTGGTGCTTCTGGATCCCTGCCATGATAGCTCTCTGCGGATCGGTGTTTATCTTTATTGGCTTGCGTGATGAGCCGAAGGAAGTGGGGCTGCCCGACCTGCCAGAAACCTCACTTGGCAAGATGGACACGGATAATAAGAGAGACCGCA
>CALJCU010000409.1 GCA_938023885.1 uncultured Prevotella sp.
GTGCAAGTTTCTTCATTAGCTTTTATGATGATGATTACTTGCGTAAAATAATGAAAGCTATTCTTTCTAATCCCGCAATGTTCTCGGGATTGACTGTAAAAGACATAACCATTGAAGACGTCCCTTATTTACAGGGAAGAGAGCTGTTCTATTGTGGCAGTCCGATACTGATTAAAAGGAAACTTAATACTGGACATGTAAAACAGTTTACTTATGAAGATGCTGAAAGTAATAACTGGATGGAGGAAACCCTTCGTACAAAGATGCGCAATGCGGGACTACCTGAAGACGAGACCTTACAGATATATTTTGACACGACGTATACTAAAAGAAAAATTAAGCTTGTCACTTATAGAGGTATAGGCAACAAAGCAAGCCTCTGTCCCATCATCATTCATGGGAAGGAGGAGACGTTGCGTTTTGCTTGGAATGTGGGAATTGGCAATAGCACAGGTATTGGTTTCGGTTCAATATATTAATTCAGAATGATGTACATAGTGACTTATAAAGGTGTTTTCGGTTTTATTAAGCCTTGGACAGCCGTCAGAGATAGCGAGACGTTCAGTCAGCAATTTCTCACACCGTCTATTATAGAGGGTATAGAAAAGAAACTTTTTCCGGTACTGCTTGACAAAAAAGGCATCTATAAGATACGATGTCATAAATTGAGTTATGAGTCAATGAGCATTCAGCAGGAAGTGACTCAGACCCGTGGATGGAATCACGGCAAGAACGGATACTACAGAGATCGTTCCATCTTGAACAGAGATATACTGCTGCATCCTACACTACTTTTAGCTTTTGACAGTAAAGAAGATGCTGTGGTAGCCTCCAAGCAACATATATGTTTGTGCAGGAATGAGGATATACTGTTACCAGAAGTCTGCGTGAAGGAAATGACGGAGGAACAGTTTTCCCAGTTTCCCGGTTTTGAATTGAGATTCGGTAAAAGCGAAAATTCTTTTCTTGTGGGTTATAATCGGTTTAATGACAATGATCCTATGTACGGCTGGATAGAATATGCTGGGCAGTCATTGCTTGGATAGTATGAACAGACACGATGAGATATTAGGTAAGAGTGCAAAGAACGGGTCAGTAACATTATATCGTCATCTGAGCGATGTAGCAGATGTAGCTGTTGCCATTGCACGGAATGAGGGTATGGACGAGAGTATCGCCCGTGAAGGAGCATGGCTGCATGACATTGGTAAGTGCAGCCCATTGTTTCAATGCTCACTCAGTCCATCTTATATAAGAAAACCTTATGAGGTATTCCGACATGAGATAGCATCTTTGTTTTTTATATCATTAGTTCCTGAAGGCCATCGTAAAGTTGTGATAGAGATGGTGGCCGCTCATCATAAATCGGCATATAAAGATGCGCGTGAGTTGGGAATAATAGATTTGGATGAAGATGAGGACTCCTTTCAGATTCATGCTAAGAGATTCTCAGAATGGGTTAATACAGCGCTTGACATTCTGCAAAGTTTAGGCATGCAGATCCGTCCACTGTCATTGGAAGAAGCTGAAGATAATTATGAAGAGGCAGTAGACCATTGTAAGGCTATGAAGTCCTGCTGTTCCCCATGGCGCGGACTGCTGATGGCTGCTGATCATATGGCTTCGGCCTTGGATAAACGTATGGAGATGCCTGTTTCACGGCTTTTTATCAAGCCCGATCTGTCATTTTATAATCGCAAGAGCCCACTTTATCCATTATCTCTTGTTTCTGCCGATGACCATCGCAAGAGTACAATAGTCACGGCGCCGACCGGTGCTGGCAAGACTGATTTCCTATTTCGGAGATGCCAAGGAAGGGTATTCTACACGTTGCCTTTTCAGGCTTCCATCAATGCCATGTACGACAGGGTGAAAAAAGACCTTGCCGACACAAATGCACAGGTGTATCTTCTTCATTCCGCTTCGGGCATTAAGGTGAAAGGAGGCAAGGTGGAAGAGCAGATTATGCAGAGGCACGTAGGGGCTTCAGTAAAGATAATGACCCCACAGCAGATGGCATCTGTCGTGTTTGGTATCAAAGGATACGAGGCAATGGCATTGGATCTGAGAGGATGCGACGTGATACTTGACGAGATTCATACCTATTCGGATGTGATGCAGGCCATAGTGTTACGTATTATTGAGATTCTTGTAAGCTTGGGTTGCAAGATCCATGTAGGAACAGCGACGATGCCTTCCTTCCTTTACAAAAAGATCCTCGATTTATTGGGTGGAGAAGGATCTGTCTATCAAGTCTCGCTGCCGGAAGATACTTTGGCAACATTCAATCGCCATCGTATTTTCAAACTCATGTCAGCTGAAGATTCATTTGCGGTGATAAAGACAACTGTGGAAGAAAAGAGAAAGATACTGCTTGTGTGTAACCAGGTGAAGCGCGCGCAGCAACTTTTTGAAGATGTGTCCACGCTCTATCCAAACACGCCTGTAATGCTTATTCACAGCAGATATAAGAGAGCAGACCGCTCTTGCTTGGAAGAAGAGCTTAAAAGCCGGTTCAACCGGATGGATAGTGAAGCATGTATCGTGGTTTCCACGCAGGTGGTGGAGGTGAGCCTCGATATCAGCTTTGATATGATGATCACAGAGTGTGCACCGATAGACTCACTTATCCAGAGGTTTGGTCGAATAAACAGGAAACGTACCGAAGCTACCATTGGGCACTACAAACCGATTTATGTGATAGCACCACCCAACGACGATAAAGAGGCCTTGCCTTATAAGACAGAGATCCTGAAAAAATCGTTTGAGGTATTGCCGGATAGGGGCAATGTGCTTGAGGAAACAAATGTGCAGGCAATGATAGACGCCGTTTACCCTATAGAAAACTTCAAGAATATCGATTATAGCGGAGTGGTCTTTTCTAATGGAAAATGGCAGCTAAAAGGCCTCTGTCATTATCCAAAATCGGCATTGCTTGACGTGCTGGATATCAACTCGGCAGTTTGCATTACTGAAGCCGATAAAGAGAAATATTTATCCTCTGATGCCATGGTGAGAACGGAGATGGAGATACCGATAAGTTATCATTCCATAGCGCACAGAAATTTTGACCAGATGGACCAGGGGCTGAGGCCGTTTATCATTCCCAATAAGGCCTATGACAAGCAGAAGGGTCTACTGATGGAAATGGCAGAAAGAGAATATTATCAATCTTACGAATTTCTTTAATAAATAGCATATAATTATGATAACATCAAATATAGGGCGAAAGTTCCTGAAAGCCTATAACGAAAAGTATCATACTCAATATGACGGGAAGACATTTTTTACA
>CALJCU010000410.1 GCA_938023885.1 uncultured Prevotella sp.
CTCATGAATCATGCCTGTGTTGGCATCAGTGGTCAGGAGCTCGCGCATGCATGCACTGATCTCCTTGTCGTCGGTCGACGTGAAAGCACGCATCATCACGCTCATCGGCCATGCCATGTCACGTCCGATATGCGGACCGCCGATGCCCTCACCTGCTTTGCCGGAGAAGAACCAGGGATTATCGTGGCTCCAGACGAAGCGGCGCGTGTTCTGATAAATGGGGTCATCAAGAGGTACATCGCCGAGATAGCCCATACCGAGAAGGCTCGGCACATTGGCGTCGTCCATGAGCAGGCGATTACCGAAGCCGTCGACCTCGTAAGCGTAGATCTTCCCGTATTTGGGATGGTCCACGACGGCATACTTCATCAATGCCTCGTGCACCTCATCGGCAAGACGCTCGCAATCGTCAGCCATCGCGTCAGCTTTGTTAACTGTTCGCAGGATCTCCGCCGCCTTGCGCAAACTGCTCACCGCCATGAAGTTGGACGGCACGAGGAACGGGAGTGTCGTGGCATCGTCGGAGGGACGGAAGACAGAGGCGATGAGTCCCACGGGCTTTGTCGGCGCACCATAGCCGCCCCACCCCACAGTGTCATAGGTACGGTCAGTGACACGGAAGAAATGGTAGGGTCCGAGGCCCTCCTTGCGCTGCTGCTGACGGAACGTCGTGAGGATGTTGCGGATAGCCTGCAGCCAACGGCCGCTGAAGACCGAGGCATCGCCCGTCTCCTTCCAGTACTCATAGGCGAGGCGGATGGGATAGCAGAGACTGTCTATCTCATACTTACGCTCGAAGACATTGGGATTCATCGTCGTCTCATCGGTCTGCCAGCCGGCTCCCGTAGGCCCGTTGTTGAAGGCGTTGGCGTAAGGGTCGATACAGATACAACGGAACTGCCTCAGAATCGTGCCGCGGATGAGGTGCCGGAGCTTCGGGTCTTCATTGGCAAACCGGACATACGGCCACACCTGTGCCCCACTGTCGCGAAGCCACATCGCCGGGATGTCACCGGTGTAGACGAACGTGTCGTCATCACCGTCCGTCACGCTGTAATGGACCGTTGTCTCCAACGTGTTCGGAAAGCAGTTCTCGAACATCCAGCAGAGCTTGGGGTTGTCCTTAAGGAGTTTCTTCACCTCCCGTATCCTCTTCTCCACGGCATCGGAGACGAAGAGGCGGTCCTTGACGTCGGGCCGTTTGGAAACCAGCACATGCGTGTTATCCGCACATGCCTTAATATATTCTTTTCCAAAAGTCTTCTGCTCAATCTCCACCGGCTGACTGGCCCGGGTGGTCTGCGCCGCAGCCGACAAGGAGACGGAACACAATACCGTTAACATTAAACAGTTTCTCATAGATTACTTTAATTACTTTGCTTTTAGGGCCTGCTTCCTATAATTATAGCGACAAAATTAGTATTTAATTGCAGATTCCAGGCAAGGCGACCCGTTAAAAGAAACTAACAGCAAACCGCAGGCATAGGGGCAAGAAAGCAGCGAAGAGTTTCAATGTGTAAGTATTTTGTGTTAAAAATGAAATAAATATAGATAAATATTTGCAACTATATCATTTTGTCACTAACTTTGCAGTTGTTTACAATATAGGTTATTTTTAATTAAAAGAGAGATTTCTATGGTAAAACGATTTAGCTCAACTTTAGCGGGCTTAATCCTCTGTGTTGGAACAAGTTTCGCACAAGGTAAAATCTCCGGCAAGGTGGTGTCTCAGGATGACAGTCAGCCTGTCATCGGTGCCTCAGTCATTGTTCAGGGAACGAAGATAGGCACAGTGACCGATGCCAACGGAAACTTTACCTTAGACGTTCCTGCGGGCAAGAAGCTTGTCGTCTCATACATTGGTATGACTTCCCAGACAGTAACGGTGAAGACCGGCATGACTGTCAAGCTCGCGCCTGACAACAAGACGCTCAACGAAGTCGTCGTCACGGGCATGTCGAATGTCGACAGACGTGTGTTCACCGGTGCTACGGCGCAGGTGAAAGCCGACGATGCCATCATCGGCGGTCTGGGCGACATCAGCCGCTCCCTTGAGGGCCGTGTCGCCGGAGTGAGCGTGCAGAACGTCTCGGGTACGTTCGGAACAGCACCGAAGATCCGCGTGCGTGGTGCTACATCTATCTATGGTAACTCCAAGCCGCTGTGGGTCGTTGACGGCGTGGTGCAGGAAGACATCACGGACATCAGTGCCGATGACCTCAGCTCCGGCGATGCCAAGACGCTGATCTCCTCGGCCATCTCAGGCCTCAACTCCGACGATATCGAGAGCTTCCAGATCCTGAAGGATGGTTCCGCCACTTCTATCTATGGTGCACGCGCCATGTCGGGCGTCATCGTCGTCACCACGAAGAAAGGCCGTCAGGGTCAGGCACATATCAACTATACCGGTGAGTTCACGACCCGTATGATCCCGTCCTACAGCCAGTTCAATATCCTCAACTCGCAGGAGCAGATGGGTATCTATAAAGAGATGGCTGACAAGGGATGGCTCAATATCTCCGACGTGCTCAACGGCAACAACTACACTTCGGGCGACTATGGCGTCTACGGCGACATGTACCGCCGCATCACGACCTACGATGCCACGACGGGACAGTTTGAGCTTGCCAACACCCAGGAGGCACGCAACGCTTTCCTCCAGCAGGCAGAGTGGCGCAACACCAACTGGTTCAAGGAGCTCTTCTCTACGGCTATCATGCAGAACCACTCGCTGAGCATGAGTGGCGGTACCAAGAAGTCGAACTACTACGTATCCATGTCTGCCATGAGCGACCCTGGATGGTACAAGGACTCTAAGATGAGCCGCTACACTGCCAACTTCAACGCGGCGCATCACATTCTCGACAACCTCACCTTCATGATGCTCGGATCTGCCTCTTACCGTAAGCAGAAAGCACCCGGAACGCTGAGCCAGAACGTCGATGCCGTGACAGGACAGGTGAAGCGCGACTTCGACATTAACCCGTATTCCTACGCCTTGAACACGTCGCGCACGTTGGATCCTGACACCTATTATCAGGCAAACTATGCTCCGTTCAACATCTTCAATGAGCTGGAGAGCAACAACATCGACATGAATGTCGTCAACACGAAGTTCCAGGGAGAGCTGACCTACAACCCCATTGCCGACCTGCGCCTCGACGTTATCGGTGCCGTGCAGTACGACAAGTCGTCACAGGAGAACAACATCACGGAGAACTCCAACCAGGCACAGGCTTACCGCGCCATGGGCAACTCCATCATCCGCGACCACAACAAGTACCTCTATACCGATCCCGACAACGCATACGCACTGCCTGTGAGCATCCTGCCCAAGGGCGGATTCTACCAGCGCACTGACCTCTCGAAGAGGTCATGGGACCTGCGCGGCACAGCCGACTATCACCATAAGTTCAACGCCGGTCACTTCATCGATGCCCTCGGCGGCTTCGACGTGTCCAGCGTAGACCGTGACCGTTCCTGGTTCAACGGCGTGGGCATGCGGTTCAACCGCGGCGAGATTCCTTTCTGGATCTACGAGTTCTTCAAGAAAGCGCAGAACCAGAACACGGACTATTATACCCTCTCCCACACGCACAACCGTACGGCCGCCTTCTTCGGCACTGCTACCTATTCGTACAAGCAGCGCTACAACCTCACCGGCACCTACCGCTACGAAGGCACGAACCGTCTCGGCCGCGCCCGCTCTGCCCGCTGGCTTCCTACGTGGAACATCTCCGGCAGCTGGAACGCAGACCAGGAGCCTTGGTTCGACAAGGCTTTCGGCAATGTGCTGTCACACGGAACGGTCCGCGCGTCTTACTCGCTCACCGCCGACCCGGGCCCGGCAAAATATACCAACTCCACAGTGATCCTCAAGTCGTACAATCCCTACCGCATCTTCGCCTCCGACCGTGAGAGCGGCATTCAGATCAGCGAGATTGCCAACACCGACCTCACCTACGAGAAGAAGCATGAGCTCAACCTCGGTCTCGACCTCGGCTTCCTCAACAACCGCATCAGCACGACGTTCGACATCTTCTGGCGTAACAACTACGACCTCATCGGCCCCACGGCAACGCAGGGTACCGGCGGGCAAGTGGTGCGCTATGCCAACATGGCTTCCATGAAGTCGAGAGGTCAGGAGCTGTCAATCCAGACACAGAACTTCCAACAGAAGGACTTCAACTGGACCACAAACTTCATCTTCTCGCACGTCACAACAGAGGTGACAGAACTTATGGCCCGCGCGACGACCATGGACCTCATCTCTCAGGAAGGTTTCGCCGCGGTGGGTCATCCGTATCGCGCCCTCTACTCCATTCCTTACGCCGGACTGAACGAGCACGGCATCCCGCAGTTCTACACACCGAAGGGTGACATCACGATCGACGACATCGACTTCCAGAACCGTGACAAGAACGAGTATCTCACCTATGAAGGTCCTACCGACCCGACGATCACCGGGTCATTGGGCAACGAGCTCCGCTACAAGAACTGGCGTCTGAACATCTTCGTCACTTACAGCTTCGGCAACGTCATCCGCCTCGATCCCGTCTTCCGTGCATACTACAGTGACCTGACGGCCATGACAAAAGACTACCGCAACCGCTTTGTGGAGGCCGGCAATGAGAAAGTGACGTCCATCCCCGGCATTCTCGACTACCGCACCTATCGGAGCGACCGCCAGCTGAGCTATGCCTACAACGCATACAACTACACGCACGACCGCATCGCCAAAGGCGACTTCATCCGCATGAAGGACATCTCGCTCTCTTACGACTTCCCCAAGGCCTGGTTCCTCAATTCGCCGATCAGCGACATCTCGCTGAAGCTGCAGGCCACCAACCTCTTCCTCTTCTATGCCGACAAGAAGCTCCAGGGGCAGGATCCTGAGTTCATCAATGCCGGTGGTGTGGCTGCACCTGTACCAAGACAGTTCACCCTGACACTCAAAGTCGGAATGTAAGTAAGCATCAACATCAAAATGAAAAGATTTATGAAAAAGACATATCAATATATAGCTTTTGCACTGCTTACCGCCGGCTCCGGTCTGTCGTCTTGTGACAGCTACCTCGACAAGCTGCCGGATAACCGCATGGAGCTGAAAGACGCACAAGACATCAAGGACCTCCTTGTCTCTGCTTACCCCACAAGGACCCCGGCATTCCTGTTGGAGCGCTACTCCGACAACAACGACCGGTTTGATGTCACAGGATGGAACGACGGTGAGCGTTTCGAGAAGGAAGCCTACAACTGGCAGGACATTACGGATATCTCCATGGATGAATCGCCCCAGGAGTTGTGGCAGAAATCTTATATCGCTGTGGCAGCCGCCAACCAGTCGCTTCAGGCCATCGAACAACAGGGCAACCCCACGAGTTTGAATGCAGAACGCGGTGAGGCACTGCTCTGCCGTGCCTACAGTGAGTTCCAGCTCGCCAACGTCTTCTGCAATGCCTACAGTGCCACGACAGCCGACAAGGAGTTGGGCATCCCCTATCCCACGGTGCCGGAAGAGCATGTCGGCACACAGTATGAGCGCGGCACGCTGAAGGAGCTCTACGGCAAGATCAATGCGGACATCGAGACCGCTATCCCCCTTGTCGAGGACCAGTATGACCGGCCGAAGTTCCACTTCACCCGTGCTGCGGCATACGCTTTCGCTGCTAAGTTCAATCTCTATTATGGCAACTACGACAAAGCCATCACTTATGCCAACAACGTGCTGGGCGTCAACACTGCCAATGGTCTTCGCGACTGGGCTGCATTCAATGCCCTCAGCGTGAACGGTCAGGTGGCGCCTAACGCCTACGTCAGCTCCTCCGAGGATGCCAACATCCTGCTCCTCTCTGCCCTATCGCAGTGGGGTGTCTATTACGGTCCTTACAGTGCCGGCAGACAGTTTGCCCACGGTCAGCTCATCAGCACAACCGAGACACTACAGTCGCAGGGCCCCTGGGGCGACAGCGGCTCCTTCGGTTACACGGTATGGCACAACGACAACCTTCCCAAGTACTTCATCAACAAGATGCCTTACAGCTTCGAGTACACCGACATCCAGGCAGGCATCGGCTACGCCCACACAGAGATTCCCGCCTTCACCGCCGACGGCACACTGCTTGTCCGTGCTGAAGCCAAGGCGCTCAAGGGCGACTATGCCGGAGCAGCCAGCGATCTCAACCTCGAGGTCAAGGGACTGTCGTCGGGTAAGATGGGCGTCACGCTCAGCAGCATTGACAAGTTCTACAGTGGCATTGCCGACTACACACCGACAGATCCTACACCGAAGAAGGCGCTGCATCCCGTGTTCACCACGCTGATCGATCCCACACAGATCCACGTCCTCGACGCCGTGCTGCAGCTCCGCCGTATCGTCACCTTCGGAGAGGGCGAGCGCATGCAGGATGTCAAGCGTTACGGCATCGTCATCTACCGCCGCACCGTCAACCGCAGCAGCCAGGTCCTTCAGGTCACCGACTCGCTGACCACAAACGACCCGCGGCGTGCCATCCAGCTCCCGCAGGATGTTATTCACGCAGGCATGCAGGCGAATCCGAGAAACAAGTAAAGGATACTATATTAGCAACAAATAATCACATGAAAAAGATATATCTATTCTTATTCGCCACCGTCCTGGCGCTCGGCTTCACGTCCTGCTCCAACGATGACCCGGACGGCACAGAGATTTTCCCCACCACCTCTCCCAACAGAGACCATCTCGACGAGTGGCTGCTGAAGAACTTCACCTATCCCTACAACGTGGAGGTGAAATACAAGATGGAGGACATCTACTCCGACATGAGTTACAACCTCGTGCCCGCCGACTCAGCCAAATCGGCCAAGCTGATGATCCTTGCCAAATACTTATGGTTCGACGCCTACGCCGAAGCCATGGGCACATCGTTCGTCAAGGAGAACGTGCCGCGTGTCATTCACCTCATCGGATCTCCTGCCTACAACAGCGGCGAGCATACGATGGTGCTGGGAACGGCTGAGGGCGGATACATCATCACGCTCTACATTGTCGACAGTATTACCGACTACATCCTCCTCAATTA
>CALJCU010000411.1 GCA_938023885.1 uncultured Prevotella sp.
GAATCCGGATCGAATGGCACCATCTTCAAGGCCTTTTCACCCTTCTTACCTGGGCAGACATCGGCACAGTTGCCGCAGCCGAGGCAGTCGAGGACGGAAGTCTCTATACGGAAATGCATACCCTTGAGCTGCTTCGGAGCGAGGACATCAATGGTCTTGCCGTCGAAGCCGGCAGCCTCCTTGTCGTCCATGACGAATGGACGGATACAGGCGTGAGGACAAACGAACGAACACTTGTTGCACTGGATACAGTTCTCAGAGTTCCACTCAGGAACGAAAGCCTCGACGCCGCGCTTGTCGTAAGCAGCAGTACCTACCTCCCAGCGACCGTCTGTGGTATCGTTCTTCACGAAGTCAGAAACTTTCAATAAGTCACCGGCCTGTGCGTTCATCGGGCGTACGAGCTCGTTGACAAATGCGGGCGCGTCGTCTTTGGCAGCTGCGTCGTCCGGCAGGTTAGCCCATGCGGGATCAACAGTCAGCTCCTTGTACTCACCGCCGCGGTCTACGGCAGCATAGTTCTTGTCGACGACATCCTGACCCTTCTTACCGTAAGACTTCACGATGAACTTCTTCATCTGCTCTACAGCGAGATCGATAGGAATGACTTTCGTGATACGGAAGAAAGCGGACTGTAGGATGGTGTTGGTGCGGTTGCCCAGACCAATTTCCTGGCCGATCTTCGTAGCATTGATATAGTAAACCTTGATATGGTGCTTAGCGAAATACCGCTTCACCTTGTTCGGGATGAAGTTCACAAGCTCCTCACCGTCGAAGATAGTGTTGAGCAGGAACGTGCCGTTGTCACGCAGGCCACGGGTCACATCATACATGTGGAGGTATGCCTGGACGTGGCAGGCCACGAAGTTAGGTGTGTTGACAGAGTAGGTAGAGTGGATGGGCTCGTCACCGAAACGGAGGTGGGAGCAGGTGAAACCACCCGACTTCTTGGAGTCGTAAGAGAAGTAAGCCTGACAGTATTTGTCCGTGTTGTTACCGATGATCTGCACAGAGTTCTTGTTGGCACCCACGGTACCGTCAGATCCCAAGCCGTAGAACTTAGCCTCGAAGAGGCCTTCGCCGCCCATAGGAATCTCTGGAACCTCAGGCAGGGAAGTGAATGTCACGTCGTCGATGATACCCACGGTGAAGTGGTTCTTCGGCACGTTGAGCTCGAGGTTATTGAACACAGAGATGATCTTAGCCGGAGTGGTATCAGAAGAACCGAGACCATAACGTCCACCCACGATGAGCGGCTTGCGCGGATCCTCATAGAGAGCGCTCTTGACGTCGAGATACAAAGGCTCGCCCTCAGCTCCCGGCTCCTTGGTACGGTCAAGCACAGCGATGCGTTTCACTGTTTCAGGCAGTGCCTTGCGGATAGCCCCGACAGAGAATGGTCGATAGAGGTGTACAGCCACCATACCGACTTTCTTGCCCTGCTTTGTCAGATAGTCGATAGCCTCACGTGCAGCTTCAGTAGCCGAGCCCATCAAAACAATGACATTCTCAGCATCCTTAGCGCCATAGTAGTTGAACAGGTGATATTCGCGACCGGTAATCTTGCTGACCTCAGCGAGGTGCTTCTCCACAATCTCAGGCACTTTGTCGTAGTAAGCGTTGCAAGCTTCACGGTGTGTGAAGAATGTCTCAGGATTTTCAGCGGTACCGCGTGTGTCAGGGCGCTCGGGGCTCATGGCACGGTCACGGAAGCGCTGGATCCACTCAGGGTTCACCAGCGGGCGGATATCTTCCATATCCATCTCCTCAACCTTGTGGTACTCATGAGAGGTACGGAAGCCGTCGAAGAAGTTGATGAAAGGTACAGAGCTCTCGAGCGTAGAGAGATAAGGCACTGCAGAGAGGTCCATCACCTCCTGTACTGAACCGGAGCAGAACATAGCGAAGCCGGTCTGGCGGCATGCCATCACATCCTGGTGGTCACCGAAGATACAGAGGGAATGGGAAGCCAGCGTACGTGCAGAGACGTTGAACACACACGGCAGGAGCTCGCCGGCGATCTTGTACATGTTCGGGATCATCAGCAGCAGACCCTGCGATGCGGTGTAGGTGCTCGTCAGGGCACCGGCCTGAAGGGAACCGTGGACGGCACCGGCGGCGCCACCCTCAGACTCCATCTCCTGGACGGAGACGGTCTGACCGAACAGGTTCTTGCGACCTTTGGCTGCCCACTCATCCACGTGCTCTGCCATAGGAGAGGACGGGGTGATAGGATAGATGGCAGCAACCTCTGTGAACATGTAGCTCACATGGGCGGCGGCAGTATTACCGTCGACCGTCACAAATTTCTTTTCTTTTGCCATATTTTTACTAAAAATAGAAATTATGTATATGTTAATGTATGTCTTACGCGCCGGCCCTTACCCGTCTTTCCCTCGTAGGGGGACTCTGAGGTGTCAATACAGGAATCCCAACAGCCACAGCGGCAGCTGGTTGTCGTGTCCCACCTCCGTGTTGTAACGGGCGTAGAACGTGTTTTTGTTGTATCGCGTCTTCGAGGGTGATCTCGCATCGACGACCTTGAAGCGTTTCTCACCGTCGATGAAGTAGGTGTGGGGCTTGTCACCCTGGTTGACGACATGGTCTTTCCACATCGTGTTAACGAAGAATGTTTCCATGAGCTCCTGCTGCTCCACCTCGATAGGGTAGATGGCATAGAGCAGATTGGGGTTGTGCATCATCACCTTCGCCGGTTTCTTCGGGAATTCTTCGCCCGGCTGATAGATCATGTTCAGCAGACGGGCGTCGGCGAGGTATTTGATATAGTTCATCACCGTGGCACGGCTCGTGTTGACCTGCGTGGCGAGCTGACTGACGTTCGGTGCTACCGGACCTTCTTTGGCGATGAGGTAGAAGAGCTTCTTGATCTTCGTGAGATACTTCAGTTCTATCTGCTTGATGAGGAGAATGTCGACCTCTGTCATCATGTTCATCGTCTTGAGGAGGTTCTCGGAGAAATTACGGTTCTCCAGGAAGAAGGGATAGAAGCCGTGATGGAGGTAGTCGGGGAAGTATTTTGCGGGACTGACCTGTGACAGCACTTTCCGGGAGAGGTGCTCATGGTTGTTGATGATCTCGTCGAGGGAGAACGGATCGAAGCGAGTCCCTGCCATGAGGTTGAGGAACTCGCGGAAGGAGAAGCCACGGAGGTAATAGAACTTTAGGATATCCTTCACAGCGGGATAGTCGGTCTTGAGGCGCATGACGCTCGAGCCCGTGAAGATAATCTTCAGCTGAGGGTAGAGGTCATAACAGCGGCGCAGCTCCTGACTCCAGTTCGGCTGTTTGAAGATCTGGTCAAGGAGCAGCACCTTACCGCCTTGCTTGACGAACTTCCCGGCGAAGTCGGCGATGCCGTTGCCCTGGAAGTAGAAGTTGTTCATGTTCACGTAGAGGCACTGGCGGTCGCGTGTGTCGAATTTCTCCTTGGCGTATTCAAGCAGGAACGTTGTCTTCCCGACACCACGCGTTCCTTTGATGCCTATCAGCCGGTCGTTCCAGTCGATATCATCCATGAGGCCACGCCGCACTGTCGCATTGGTATGTTCAACGAGGTAAGTGTGCGTCCGAAAGAATGATTCCATCAACTCCATATTGTTTTTTTTGTGATTGCAAAGATACTGAGTTATTTTAGTTTTGCAAAGTGTGTGTTACAAAATTTTCGGCTTTTAGTGTTTTTTAATGCTATCTTTTTTCTCTTTCCCTTTTCTTGTTTTGAGGACTAAATCTTTCTTCCTATCTTTGCAGAGGCCTATTTCTATCCCTCCCCTGCCTGTCGGGAGAAGCCTCACCCCGACCCTCCCCGTCAGGGGTGGGTGTGGTCTGTAGGGTCTTTCAATCTGTAGGGTCTTTCAATGAGAATACATATATTTAATCCGGAACACGACCTGGCGCTTGCTTCGAACCTTGACAACTTCACGGCACCGCATGCAGGACGTGACCTGCGGCACGACCTGGGGTTTCTCCCCGCTCTCTGGGCGGGGAAAGGCGACGGCGTGCTCGTCGACAACTGCGAGGCAGCGGAGTATGCCTTCGGCAAACTCGGCGTGCCGATGAAGGGTGTCTTTGTCACGCCCGGCGAAATCCCGCAGCTCGTACAGGAACCTGACTCCGTCATCGTACAGCCCTGGGGCTGGGACCGTGCCGTCCGCGGTGAGTTCCTTCGTGCCGGCGTGCCGGCGAAGGAACTGCCCGATGACACTTATCTGAACACCGTCCGTCAGACGAGCCATCGTTCCTGGGCCGCAGAGCATGTCCTGCGGCCCTTGCGCGAGATCCCGGGCACCATCGGCGAGGCTGAGACGGCACGGACTCTCTCTGAGGTCCGCCGTTTCCTCTCTGTCCGTCATCATATTGTGCTGAAGGCACCATGGAGCAGCAGCGGGCGTGGCGTGCGTTATGTCTCCGACGGCAGCGGCAGTAACACGACATTCACGATGACCAGGCAGCTTGAGGGATGGGTCATGAACATTCTCCGGCGACAGGGTGCCATCCTCATGGAGCCTTATTATAATAAGGTGATGGATCTCGGTATGGAGTTCTATAGCGATAAGAACCTCGGCACGGGTTTCACAGGTCTCTCGCTCTTCAGAACCGTCAAGGGTGCCTATGCCGGTAACCTCCTCGCCTCAGAGGACGAGAAGCGGGAGCGTGTGGCACGGTTCCTCGACATTACCATCCTTGACAAGGTTCAGCACCGGCTCCAGGAGACCTTCTCTGCCACCATCAGCCGCTTCTATCAGGGATCCTTTGGTGTCGATATGATGCTTGTCAACAATGACGGCACCATCCTCCTCCATCCCTGCGTCGAACTGAACCTGAGAATGACGATGGGACATGCGGCGCTGAGAATGCGGGAGATCGCTACTAAACCATGGAAAGATATGCGAGTAGTCTTCAAAAATGCTAAGTACAGTTTGGAGACAATGTAGACATGGATGATGCTTAGCTTTTGTCGAACGTCGTGCGATCCGTTAGAACTTCCAACGTAGTTGCATTTCTATATCAGTACGATTATTGTTGCGCAGGTATTCTAATTTTGATGCGGTTGTGGGGCGGCTGATGTAATGTACATATCCACAGTTACAGATGAGTGTCAGCTTGCTGCTTAAATCTGCCCGTACGTTAGCGCTCAATTTTGTTCCCTCACCATAGAATGATGGGAAGGAAAACGTGTAAAGCAGTCCCGGGTCGTAACAGTAAACACGTGATTCATAGCTTGTTGTGTTGAAGTAGCTTGCGGAACTGATGAGCTTAAGCCATTTATGTTGCCAACGGGCAGTCTGCGAGAGCATGTAGCCGTGACTTGTCGTCTCTTTTTGAACGTAAGCAATATCAGCTTGTGTGGCAAGGTAGATGGTTGATGTGTTGTATGATATGGCAAATCTTGTCCGATGATCGAATTTATTTACAAGGTGTTTTTTCTCCTGTCCTTTCAACTCCTTCATTTTCATCCGGTATCTCAAAAGAAAAGCCCAGTTGCCTTTGATGGCATCCAGTTGAATGAGGTTGTCCCATCTATGGGTTGAACCGGAGGTGTCATATTTGGGCCAGGCAAAATAAGAAAAATCAGAATAGAATGTGATCGTTGCACCATTCCAAGGCAACCATTTACCACCGAGAAAGGCAGCACTCTCGTCATTGACCGAACCTCCTTCCGCAATACTATTGGCATAAAGAGCCTGATATTTGTAAGGGTAATAGCGTTGCAGGGCAGTAAGTGTAAGGCGGGGTGTCAGTTCATAGCTTATCATATTGATCGTAGCAGCCTGTCGGTTCTTGTCTGTTGCTGTTTCTCCACTGATATTCAGTTTTCGATTCAGATATCCATAGTCGATGCTTATATTGTAGAAGTCGTAGCCGTACGGGTACCAGCGCCGGTAAGTCTGTCCCTTGTCCATCTTCAGCTTGCGGTTGAAAGATGTATAATAGCCGGTAAGGCCTATGTGAAAGCCATTGGACATCCAGTTGATGTGTCCTCCGGCCAGTATCTCTGATGTATTTCTTCTTCTGTTCATCTCACTTATTGTTCGATGATATCCGGATCTTAGGATAGTTGCAACGGTAGCAGAATCTTTATTTAGGGTTGCATCAATCTTACGATAAGAGATGAAAGCGGTTAGATCAATACCTTTGGCGATATTTGCCGTTCCGGCAGCACCTTGTAAGAAGTTGCTCTCTGTTCGACTGCTATGCCCATAGATATGGCTTGAGGCATTCATGAGTGCAGTCATCGTAGCTAATTTTCCCAGACCATAGCTATTGTTGAGTATCAGTCCCATTCCAAAGCGGAGGCGGTATCGTCCGATGACGAGTGCCTGCAATCGACCGATGTCTTTTAACAGTAGATAACCGGAATAGAAATCGTATCCGTATTTGTTTCTTCCCTTAAAGAACGGTTCCCCCGCATCTTGTGCCGCCGCCAGTCCCGCGCTGACCTGTTGTCCGTACCGGAAGGAGTAACGGATCCAGTGCTTGCAGTCCGGTCCGAGCCAGTCGTTGTCCTGTCGGTGATAGAGTGGGACCTTGAGGTCGACGAGGAGCGTTTGCTTGCCATAGCGTAGGATATCGGAGAACTTAGGCAGTCTCTTGGTAATCTTCTCGGGATAGATGGCAACGAACTGCTTCAGCAGGGTGATGGTCTGTCGGTCGAGGGAAGAAATGAGCAGAAGCTCGAGGGGTGACTGTATATGCCGCACGCGATCCCTGTACTCAATAATGTCCATGACTTGCTGGGCTGAGAGGAAGGGGAGCTGCTCGAGGTCGGCGCGTGAGGCGGTATTGAGGTCGAGGGGCGCGTCGGCACGGTCGCTGAGGTCCTCGCAGAGCTGCTGCATGGTACCGTCGTTGATGGTCTCGGACTGGGCGAGACGGGGGAGGGTAGACTGCGCGGCACATTCGCTAAAAAAGAAAGAGAAAAGAAAGAAGAAGACAGTACGCATAGGCTGAAGACGTTGAGGGTTGAGGGGGGTATGATAACTTTGTGCTGCCTTGGCAGAAATGAGCAATACCAGTGGAGTGGTTAGGCTTTGTGGCGGG
>CALJCU010000412.1 GCA_938023885.1 uncultured Prevotella sp.
CCTGCGGCTCCAACATCTTGGCTACACGGTTCATCTGCAACGTTACGACCTTGGCGATCTGATCCTTTGTCAACGGGAGGAACATGATGATGTCGTCGATACGGTTGAGGAACTCTGGCCGGATAGTCTTCTTCAACATCTCCATTACATGACTGCGTGTATCCTTGATCACAGAATCGCGGTTGTGGTCGTTGAGGTCTGCAAAACGCGACTGGATATACTGTGAACCGAGGTTGGAGGTCATGATGATGATGGTATTCTTGAAGTTTACCGTACGGCCCTTGTTATCCGTCAGACGACCGTCGTCGAGCACCTGCAAGAGGATGTTGAACACGTCTGGGTGAGCCTTCTCTATCTCATCGAAGAGTACGACGCTGTATGGTTTACGGCGTACGGCCTCCGTGAGTTGGCCGCCCTCATCGTAACCAACGTACCCCGGAGGTGCACCGATGAGCCTTGACACCGAGAACTTCTCTTGATACTCACTCATATCGATACGTGTCATCATGTTCTCATCGTTGAAGAGGTACTCGGCGAGTGCCTTGGCAAGTTCTGTCTTACCGGTACCGGTCGTACCGAGGAAGATGAACGAGGCAATAGGACGTTTCGGATCCTGCAAGCCTGCACGGGAGCGGCGTACGGCATCGGCCACAGCTTTGATGGCTTCATCCTGGCCTACGACACGCTTGTGAAGCTCTTCTTCCAGGTGGAGCAGTTTCTCACGCTCACTCTGCATCATCCTGGTCACAGGTATACCTGTCCAGCGGCTCACCACCTCAGCGATATCATCGGCTGTCACCTCCTCGCGCACGAGTGCGTCGCCGCCTTGGGTGGCATGGAGCTGCAACTGGATGTTCTTTATATCGTCCTCCAATCCTTTCAGCTTGCCATAACGAATCTCTGCAACCTTGGCATAGTCGCCTTCACGCTCGGCTTTCTCAGCCTCAAACCTCATGTTCTCAATGGTCTGCTTGTCCTGCTGAATCTTGTTCACCAGTCCTTTCTCAGCTTCCCATTTAGCTCTGTAGGAGTGTTCTTTCTCCTGGAGCTCGGCAATGTCCTTGTCGAGTTGTTTGATCTTATCCTCATCGCCCTCGCGCTTAATAGCCTCGCGCTCGATCTCAAGTTGTTTAAGCTTACGTGTGATCTCATCGAGCTCTTCAGGCTCAGAGTCGCGCTCCATACGGAGTTTGGCAGCTGCCTCATCCATGAGGTCGATAGCCTTGTCCGGGAGGAAACGGTCGGAGATGTAACGCTCCGAGAGTTTCACAGCTGCGATGCAGGCATCATCTGTGATACGAACCTTGTGGTGGTTCTCGTATTTCTCTTTCAGGCCACGGAGAATGCTGATGGCGTCAGCCTCGT
Source organism: uncultured Prevotella sp. (assembly GCA_938023885.1). Classification (GTDB taxonomy): domain Bacteria; phylum Bacteroidota; class Bacteroidia; order Bacteroidales; family Bacteroidaceae; genus Prevotella. Next base: position 1,366 of record CALJCU010000412.1, read on the forward strand.
CCGGCTCATCAACCATGACGGTCTGGAATCGGCGTTCAAGAGCCTTATCTTTCTCGAAGTATTTCTGATACTCGTTGAGCGTCGTAGCACCGATAGCCCTCAGTTCACCACGGGCGAGTGCCGGCTTGAGGATGTTGGCCGCATCCATGGCACCCTCACCGCCACCGGCGCCTACAAGGGTATGAATCTCATCGATGAAGAGGATAATGTTGCCATTGGCGTTCGTCACTTCTTTGATGACGCTCTTCAGACGCTCTTCAAATTCACCTTTGTATTTGGCTCCGGCAATGAGCGCACCCATGTCGAGCGAGTAAAGTTGCTTGTTCTTCAGGTTCTCCGGCACATCACCACGTACGATACGCTCGGCGAGGCCTTCCACGATAGCGGTCTTACCTGTACCCGGCTCACCTATCAAAATAGGATTGTTCTTCGTACGGCGAGAGAGGATCTGCAGCACGCGACGGATCTCCTCATCACGCCCGATGACCGGGTCGAGCTTTCCCTTGCGGGCTTCGTCGACAAGATTACGTGCATATTTGGAGAGCGCCTGATAGTTGTCGTCAGCACTCTGGCTCTGCACTTTCTGTCCCTGGCGCAGTTCCTGAATGGCTCTCGTCATCTCCTGCTCCGTGCAGCCTGCATCCTTGAGAATACGGCTCACGGTAGTGTCGATCTGAAGCAATGCAAGAAGAATCGGTTCTACAGAAACAAACTCGTCACCCATCTTCTGAGAATCTTCCACCGCTTTCTCCAGCACTGTGTTGGAGTCGTTGGAGAAGTAAGGCTGACCGCCTTCCACGCGCGGAAGATGCTTAATCTCCTGTTGTACGAGGTTCTCTACTTGCATGGCATTAACACCAAGTTTCTGGAACACAAAGTTCGTCACGTCGCGCCCCTTCTGCAAGAGACCTTGCAGGAGATGTACCGGCTCAATGGCCTGCTGGTGAGCCATCTGGGCTGTATTGACAGCCTCTTGGATGGCTTCCTGAGCTTTGATTGTAAATTTGTCGAATGTCATATCTTATTTTTTTCTTATTTTTTCCAAGTTAATGTTCATGCCCTTATATCATCAAAGTATGTACCCGGGGAATTTGATGTGACATAATGACAGGGAAATTGACAAGATGTCTGCTCGTTGCTTGAAGCACTATAACAAGTAGGTTAGTTTAGTCAAGAGGTCAGGAGACCAGAAGACCAGAAGTCCAGGGGCTCAGTCAAATAACACCGCATATATAATGGCTGAACTTTTGGACCTCTGACTTTTGGACTTCAATAAATACCGGGTTATTCTATAAACGTTACTAAAAAGGTGGGCAGTATGTTTTGCGGTTAGCGATAAAAAGGGTACTTTTGCACGGTAAAAGTAAAAAGATGACTAAGAGACGTTCAAATACCAAGCCTAAATCTTTTGGAGAGGCGGTAGGCATACGGAACAGACTTGAGAATGACACGGTCAATTTCTTTATTGGCCTTGTGTTGCTGGTGTTGTCAGTATACCTGATCATTGCCATGGCAAGTTATCTGGCTACAGGAGCTGCTGATCAGAGCATTCTCGAGACTTTGAAGCCTGCTGACTTCCTCAATACGGACCACGAGTTCAATAATGTGTGCAGCTCGTTCGGTGCTATCTTGGCCTACTACCTCATTACGGTCAACTTCGGTCTTCCCGCATTCTTCATTCCCGCATTTCTTATCCTCGCAGCCTTGAAGCTGATGCGCGTCTACTCGGTGAACCTGTTGAAATGGTTCTTTTGCATGACGTTTGGAATGATCTGGCTCTCAGTCTTCCTCGCTAAGTTTCTGGCTCCTTTCATGGGTGATGAGGTGTACAACCCCGGTGGTATGCATGGTTTGTTCTGTGTACAGCGTATCGAGGATGTCATTGG
>CALJCU010000413.1 GCA_938023885.1 uncultured Prevotella sp.
CTGAGCTTGTATGCCTTTCTATTCTTGTCAACGTGCATCAGATTATATCTGTCCTGATGGAACCAAGGCTGGAAGTCAATGATTTCTACATCGTGACCTAAACCTTCAAGATAATGCTGCAAGGCATAGGCCTGAAGGGAAGCACCATAGTTGTAGACGTTGTGACAGGTGATGGTCTTTATCTGCATGATTATAATTTTCTGATTATGTGGTAAATAGTACGAAAGGGATGCTCGAAGCGATTCTTCCACCGTTCCACTTTATGCACATGGTCTATTACAGCCAAGGCATCATCTATATTCTCCGACGGATTCTTTAGAGAGTTCATGACTTTGTCGAACCATTGCTTATAGGTCGGACTCATTTTCATCTGTCCTTCTGCTACTGTCTCAAACGGATGCTCTGTCAAGTGTACATTCGCAGCCCTGAGTACATCCAAAGCTTTTTGTGAGTAGACAACCACACCACTCACTCCTTCCTGATTGTCTTGATAGGTCTTACCCCACAGGTCACAGACCCGGATATCCGCGGATGATCTGTCCCACTTGTATTTGCAGTGATAATAGCACTGTGGTCCTAAGCAGCAGTCGCCAAGGAAAAGTCTGAAAAATCCATCTCCTTGTGAGAATCGGCTTTGTAGGAAAGTTTTTTTTCCCCTTGTTAACAGGTTATAACTATCGTGCCAGTCAACGGGCTTTCCTTCACTCGAAGCATTGATTCCCATGATCCAAGAATCGTGCCATCCATAGTCCCATTTGTTACGCCATGAAGCATACGTAATCTTACTGTCAAGCTTCTTCTCTACATCATCCGTGTACTTTTTCCAAGCTAACATGGATGGCACGCCATGGCAGAAGAAGTCAAGAAGAATGAAGTTCTCTTCGAGAAGCTTCATTCGCTTCATGTAGTTACGGAAAGAATCGATCTGACAAGGAGTACCTGTAACGAGATACTTTCCTTTTCTGTCAATCCCTGACCATGCTTCAACCGGATAGCTCTGAATATACTTACTACCAGTGGTTACAATAATTTCCTCCGGAGTTGAAGCAATAAAGTGTTCTGCACGCCCCTTCTCTGCATTGTATCTAACACCAACTGTTTTATAGCCTTGTTCCAAAAGGTAGAGAGCTAATTCAAGTCCGACGCCACCTGAAGATGCTATCCTCCTTTTCTTCTCATCATTGCTCCACGCTGCAAAACTTGCGATAGGTTTACGATTTACCGCACGCTCATCCTTAATATAAGCACAAACGTCACGGCAGAGACCACAATGAATACACTTGTCCGGATCGGTGATGTATGGCTCATAAAAGCCATTGGCATTCTGCTTCAGATCAATGATGTGTACCGGACACGGCTCGGAGCAAACGCCGCAACCATAGCAGTCATGTATATCTGAGATATTTGGTTTATTCATTATTGTCTGTGGATTTTCTGTTTTAATTTTGATAAGATAACATCCCGCTCATGCTTCTCCGTCCCTAAGAACCAACTTGCAGCAACACCACATGCGAAGCTAAGTATACAGGTGTAAATGAAGCTGAACCAGTTGACGTTTACGGCCTTGTAAACAAAGAATGGAATGACATATGATATCACCGTAACGAAAAACATTCGTAGTGCTACTTGTCTTAAAAAACTAATTGCGGGGAAATCAATTGTTCTAACCAATAGAGCCACACGAGCAAACAAGCAGACTATCGATATGAACAGTGACGCTACCATTGCATAATAGGGAGGCAATCCCATTTTCAACAATACATAAGCTAAAGGTAATGTCAAGAGCGACAATCCACCAACTACAATCTGATAATCGCGCACCTTACCCGATGCATGCATGGAAGTAATTAATGTATTCGAAAGAGAGTCTACCAAAGCTATCAATATAATTAATCTCAAGAAGATTACCGTATATTGTGGGACTTTAACAAGCCATACGTTCAAGATGAAAGGCGCCTCTATAACGACTGGCAGGGAAAGACACAATAGCAACATATAGGAGAAACGACTACCTCTGAATACTAACTTAAACATTGTCGGCTTGTCCCCTACGGCATATAGTTTTACTATCCGTGGATTCATAGCCATCTGGAAATTCGTAACGAATCTATTAATGGCTGTCGACACCTGCACTGCAACTCCACGAGCTGCGTTCACCGCAGCACCAAAGAAGAGGTTCAGCACAACGTTCAAGCCCTCGTCTTTAAGTACGCCAGCCAGTGACCCGATAAGATTCCAGCTGACGAAAGAAGTCATCTCTTTAAAATAGCCTTTGTTAATCTTCCATGTGCAATGACAGGTCTTTATCTTTCGTGAGGTATAATTGGCATAGATAAACTGAATACCCAGCTGAACGAGAGCCATCAGGATAGCATATGTAATCAATCGGTCCCAAGGAGAAAGAAGCAGAAGATAGACGATACCTAATTTAAGCAAGACCTCTACAATACTGATGTAGGCAAAGGCTGACATCTTCTCATAAGCAATAAGAGCAGCATTATAAGGTACATTAATAACACTGACAAGGAAAGTTAGCAAAGAGAACTCAAAGACCCACAGTGCAGCTGTGTATCTTCCTGCCGGAAAGTTCATCTTTTCGGCAACGAACCATATACCTATGGTCTCACCTAACAGCAGAATAATAAGTGCAAGCCCTATATGAATTATGACAGCTGTTGAGAACAGACTCGTTACCTTATCTTTTTTACCCTCACCGATAGCATATGACAGGAATCTCTGTGTAGCAGTCGTCATAGCTCCGCTGACCAAGCTGAACATAGTAACAAAGCCGCCTACGACATTATAGATACCATAATCAGACTCACCAAGTGTGTCAAGTACTACTCGACTGGTAAATAAAGACACTGCCATCATCAGCAGCATCCTGAAATATAGCATCAGTGTGTTCTTCGCTATGCGTCTATTGTTTTCTTGTGAAGTTGACATTAAATTCTTTTTGTGGAAATATAAAATGGTTTCCCACAAAGAAACCTTTGGCTTCTCATTTGAAAACTGTTAGTTTTCAACCGGGAAACTATTGGTTTTCCGATGAAAAACTCGGAGTTTCCAGCCGGGAAACTATCATCAGAACTGGTATTCCTCATAGTAAGCATCATAGACAGGGGGATCCGTCCAGCCGTGAGCACGGCAGACGGCGGCTATCTGGGCTTGCTGCTCGGGGGTGATGGGCTTCTCGCCATTGCGCCACTTGAAGTAAAGGGTCTTGTTGAAGGTGGCGATGAGGTCGGAGCGGATGGCCTTCGCCTTCGGCTCGGGGATGTTCTCGTAGAACTTCATCAGGCCGCGCGCCATGCGACGTTTGGCATCGGACTGGAAGTCGGTGCACTTGTCGGCAAGGACGTCGGGGCGGTGTGGATTGACGATGGTAATAACGGGGGCATCGACAGGGGTGTAGTTGCCGAGGATATAGTGGAGACAGTGCTCATGACGGCTGCACCGGCCATCGTAGCAGAGCACGTAGTGGGAGGCCTGCTGCCGCAGGATCTGCTCGTCGTAAGATAATGACGTATCTGACATTGTTTTCTTTTGTGCCGCAGACAACGCGGACTGAACGGACTTTTAATCTACATGGAGATAAAGAGCCTGTGTTGTCCGCGGCTTATTTTTTATGAATATCCGCAATCAACCAGATCAGTAAATTCGATGTTTGAAACTCGTTCTGTTAGTACATGCGCAGAGTTCAAGCCTTTCAAAAAGGTGGAAGCCGACATCACAGGAGCACCCTGCCGGTCATGGTCATGTCCTGTTCTTCATGACATAAGTTTCATGTCTGGCAACCACACCATTCTTGACGAGTGTTGAATAAAAACCGGCGGCATCAGCCGTTGCCTCCGCCTTCGTATCTACTGACCTCTTTATCTTGTCTTCTTCCGTTACAGCTTTCAAGTCAGGGATGACTTCCATCCTGATATGACCGACCCGTTTCCCGGTGCCGTACTTCCTTGTCGGTGTATCAGCGGGAACAGAGCTCTCCGCCATGACAAGCACGACTGTCTTCCTCCGGCATCCATGCCCGCGCCTGAGAGGATTGCCTTTCTCATTATCAGGCGTCTCCGTGGAGAAGAATCCTTCATCAAGTTCCACTTGGTCAAACAGCC
>CALJCU010000414.1 GCA_938023885.1 uncultured Prevotella sp.
CTCACCAAAGTCCTTGAGATATTCAATCATCTTCTCCTCGTGCTTCGACGGGCGCGGTATCTTGTTGATAGCCGCGAATTGCTCGAACACGCGGACGGGTTTTAATTCTGCCATAATTGCTTGTACTTTAATATTTGTATTTTAAAAAATGCCTTTTATAGAATAAAATTGAATTTGTTGCGTTATCTCTTTGCAGTTTGTACTTTTAACGTTATCTTTGCAAACGTCTTAGGTACAATTGCAGTGCAAATTTAATAAATAATGATAGAAACGTTACTCCTTACGGTGTTAATTATTGCTATATCGATGACACTCCTTGGCATGAAAGTGTTACTCACGAAGAATGGCAAGTTCTCATCCATGCATATCCATGACTCACAAGCCATGAGAGACCGTGGCATACACTGTGTCATCGACGAGGACCGCGAGATGCGCGCCGCCGGACGTTTCAGATAAAAAACAATACAGATAAAAGACATATTTATGAAGAACAACATTCTCTTCGCCGTGGCTATTGCAGCAGCCATGACCTTAGGCTTCACTTCCTGCAACAAGAGTGCTCCGAAAATGGACAACAAGACGGAATCCGTTGAGCAGAAGGCTCCGAGCACAAAGATTGCTTATGTGGAGGTCGACTCCATCATGACGCAGTATCAGTTCTGCAAGGACTACACGAAGCTCCTTAACGTCAAGGGCAACAATATCCAGAAGACCCTCGCCAGCCGTCAGCAGCAACTACAGGGTGCTGCCGCCAACTTCCAGCAGAAGGTGCAGCAGAACGCCTACACACGGGAACAGGCAGAGGCTATCCAGGCCGGACTGCAGAAGCAGAGCGGAGACCTCCAGGCACTCAACCAGCGCCTGAGCAATGAGTTCCAAGCTGAGACCAACAAGTACAACAACGCCTTGCACGACTCTATCCAGCACTATCTCGCCATCTACAACAAAGACCACAAGTATGGCATGATCTTCGCCAAGCAGGGTGACAACCTGCTCTATGCCGACAAGGCTTATGACATTACCGCTGAGGTCGTCGCCGGCCTGAACAAGGCGTATAAGAGCAAGGTCAACACCACAAAGAAATAAAAAGCGCTACAGGCCCCATCCCAGTCCTCCCCCATAGGGAGGGAGAAAAGCATACCCAAAGATAGATGTGATTCTCTCGGTACTGTATCCCCCCTCCCTACGGGAGAGGTCAGCAAGTCGACACTAAAAAAGTTGCGAAAATGTTTGGCTGTTCCAATATTTAGCAGTACCTTTGCACTCGCTTACAAAAAGCATGGCTCCGTAGCTCAACTGAATAGAGCATCTGACTACGGATCAGAAGGTTCCGGGTTTGAA
>CALJCU010000415.1 GCA_938023885.1 uncultured Prevotella sp.
CATCAAGGTTGGACAGGGACAAGAAGTAGTTAACTTCTGTGCAAACAACTATCTTGGTCTAAGCGACCACCCTCGCCTCATTGAAGCTGCTAAGCGTCTTGTTTTCCTCTAACTGTACAGCGAACTTATTGAAAATAAATTTCGTGGATGGTTCTTCCTTTCCTTCTCTACGATTACGAACTGAGAGTTGTTCCACGCGTTGCGTCTCCTCCTTCGTAACAGCAACAATGAGGTCAAGAAGATAATTGTAAAGGTCATATGCTTTGGAAAGGCTTAACAATAACTCTTTTTCAGCATTCTCAATGTTCTTGCTGCCGTTCTGGTAATAAGCATAGGTCAATTGCACTATTTTCGTGCGTATCAGCTCTCTGTTAATCATTTGTTTCTTCTTTGACAGTGACTCCGCACCGTTCTATAATATATTTTATTCTGCAAAAGTAGTAAATAATCACTTTCCAAGCAAAAAATAAAGCCAAATATTAGTTTTTTTTCAATTATCTTGCGCAAATAGCAAGAAATGTTGTACCTTTGCACTGCTTTTCAGACTTGGAAAGTCTTCCAGCGTGATGGCGAATTAAGAAACAAGTTTAATTTAGAGTAACACATTTCAAAAATGAAGGAAATCAGTATTTCAGGTAAGAAGCGTGAACACCTTGGTAAGAAAGCTTCTAAAGCCCTCCGTAAGGAAGGCTTCGTCCCTTGTAACCTATATGGTGAGGCAAAAGACGCTGAGGGCAAGCCCGTAGCTCTCGCTTTCGCTGCTCCTTTCAGCGAGCTCCGCAAAGTGATCTACACTCCTCACATCTATGTCATCAAAATCAATATCGACGGTCAGGATCACACCGCTATCATGAAAGAGATCCAGTTCCATCCCGTCACTGATGCTCCTCTGCACGTCGACTTCTATGAAGTGAACGATCAGAAGCCTATCACAATCGGTATCCCTGTCAAGCTCAACGGTCTTGCACAGGGTGTCCGCGATGGCGGTCGCATGAACCTCTCTATCCGTAAGATTGACGTGACGGCTCCTTATCAGCAGATTCCGGAGCACCTCGACATCGACGTGACAGGCCTGACGCTCGGAAAGAGCATCAAGGTCGGCCAGCTCTCCTTCGAGGGTCTTGAGCTCGCTACTGGTAAGGATGTCGTCGTCTGCTCTGTGAAGATGACACGTAACGCTGTCGCCGCTGACGACACAGCTGCTGCTGAGGCTGCCGCTCCCGCTGCTGCCACTGATGCTGAGGCTGCCGCTCCCGCTGCAAAGTAAGCAACAGGTAAAACAAGATAACGATAAAAAGGAGAGCTGCGCCTAGTCGCGGCTTTCCTTTTTATCATTTTACAGTCCCCGGAGAGGGTAATAGGGTAGCCCCATGCGAGGACGCATCTCACTCTTCACTCTTCACTCTTTCCAATTTTTCAGTTTTGTAATGGACAAATATCTGATATGTGGTCTCGGCAACCCGGGAGATGAATATGCTAACACACGCCACAACACAGGCTGGATGGCAGTGGATGCCTTTGCCAAAGCTATGGATGCCGAGTGGCGCGACCGTCGCTACGGCTTCTTGACTGAGACATCTCTCAAAGGCCGTAAGGTGTTCATCCTCAAGCCTACTACCTTCATGAACCTCTCAGGAAATGCCGTGCGCTATTGGCTCAACGAAGAGAAAATTGACCAGTCGCGGCTCCTCGTCATCAGCGATGATGTGGCACTTCCACTCGGTGAATTCCGGTTGAAAAGCAGTGGAAGCAACGGAGGACACAATGGTCTTGGACATATTATCCAGCTCATCGGTGCAGACTTCTCCCGCCTGCGTATCGGTATCGGCAACGGCTATCCACGCGGCGGACAGATCGACTGGGTACTGGGACACTATTCAGCTGAGGACATGAAGATCCTGCAGCCAACACTCGATCTATCCGTGGACATCATCAAGAGTTTCGTGCTCCAAGGCATCAACGAGACCATGAACCAGTACAACAAATTAGGGAAACACAAGAAATAAACATAATAATACAAATAAACAGATGAGCGAAAATACTCCGCACATGCCGAGATCCGGCTCCACGGCCCGTATCGACAAATGGCTGTGGGCAGCGCGTGTGTACAAGACGCGCTCCATGGCCGTGGATGCCATCAAGAATAACCGCGTCACCATCGACGGCAATGCCGTCAAGCCAAGCCATACCGTCAAAGCCGGAGATGTGGTAAGCGTGCGCAAGCCTCCCATCACCTTCTCGTTTAAGATCATCGCCTGCATTGAGACGCGAGTGGGTGCCAAACTGCTTCCACAAGTATATGAGAACGTTACACCTGCAGAAGAATACGAGAAGTTAGAGATGAGCCGTATCAGTGGCTTCATCGACCGTCAGCGCGGCACCGGCCGGCCCACAAAGAAAGAGCGGCGGCAGCTCGACGCCTTCACTGATCCCCTGATGTTTGGCTGGGATGAGGAATGAACAGCCACGATTGAAACTTACGGAAAGACTTACAAACCACCACATATTGAGAGACGGTGAGGTTACGTCGACGTAATCACACCGCCTTTCTTATTGAATGGCGTTGCCTCTACACCGTTAACGCATCGCCTTTACACCGTAATGGCAATGCGTTTACGCCGTTGAGGCAATGGCCTCAGTATTGTATTTTAAATAAATTTGAAAAAATACAAACAATTCCTTGCATGGAATAAATTTTCTTATTAAGTTTGCACCACCAACAGAAAAACGGAATGAACTGGAAGCATACCACTGCATATAGATGGGCCTACAATGCCTTTCATCTCTATTATGACGGATTCAAGAGCATGACCATAGGGAAAACGCTATGGGCTGTCATCCTCATCAAGCTCTTTATCATTTTCGTCGTCCTCAAACTGTTCTTTTTCCCTAACTATCTGAAGGAGAAAGCGCCCAGCGGAAACAGTGCTGCATATGTCTCATCACAGGTTATTGGAAGAAGCAATAACCACTAAGATTACGCTTTATCAACTGAAAGCCTATTCGCAAAAACCAACGAAACTTTAACTTGCAAATTCAATTACTCAATAACTCATAAACTATGTTGAATCTCTTATTGGACATTACGACATCGACCGTGGACTGGTCGCGTGCGCAATTTGCACTCACAGCCATCTACCATTGGCTCTTTGTCCCGCTCACGTTAGGACTTGCTGTCATCATGGGCATTGCTGAGACATGCTATTACCGCACGGGCAAGGCTTTTTGGAAAGAAGTGGCACGCTTCTGGCAACTGCTCTTCGGCATCAACTTCGCTATGGGTGTAGCCACCGGCATCATCCTGGAATTTGAATTTGGCACCAACTGGAGCAACTATTCATGGATGGTAGGCGACGTGTTCGGAGCGCCATTGGCCATCGAGGGCATACTGGCATTCTTCATGGAGAGCACCTTCGTAGCTGTCATGTTCTTCGGTTGGAAGAAGGTCTCACGCGGCTTCCATCTCGCCTCCACATGGCTTACCGGCCTTGGCGCCACCATTTCGGCGTGGTGGATTCTCGTGGCCAACAGCTGGATGCAATACCCCATCGGCCAGCGATTCAATCCCGATACCATGCGTTTCGAGATGACGAGCTTCACGGATGTGGCCTTCTCGCCTTTCGCCATCGACAAGTTCTGCCATACCGTCACCTCGTCGTGGATCATCGGCGCGGCGTTTACGGTAGCCGTGAGCGGCTGGTTCCTGATCAAGCGCCGCAACCAAGCGCTGGCTAAGGAAAGCATCAAGATTGGTGCAATGGTAGGTCTGTGCGCCTCACTGTTGGCCGTTTTTACCGGTGACAACTCCGCCTACATGGTCAGCAAGACACAGCCTATGAAGCTCGCGGCTATGGAGGCCCTCTATAATGGCGGTAACGACCAGAGCCTCACCGCCGTAGCATGGGTGGCACCTTTCAAGCAACCCGACTATGAAAAGCGTGCCGAGCCGCCACTCCGCATCAGCATACCCAATGCCCTCTCTATCCTCGCCACGCGCACACCACACGGACTTGTGCCCGGCGTGAACGACATCATCAAGGGCTACAAGCGCGACAACGGCACGCGCGAGTTATCGCTTCAAGAAAAGATAGCCAGTGGAAAGAAAGCCATCATGGCGCTGAAGAAATATCGTCAATTGACACAAGGCAAGCAGTTCACCCGCGCCACGCTGCCAAAGGAAGCACGCATACAGCGAGACATCCTGACGAACAATATCCAGAATTTCGGTTACGGGTACATCAAAGACGTGCATGAGCTCGTGCCGTTCATACCTGTTAACTTCTGGTGTTTCCGCCTCATGGTGGGCATCGGCACCCTGGCCATCCTTTTCTTTCTCGTCACCTTGTGGCTCGTCTACAAGAAAGATATCAGCCGCATTAAATGGCTGCACGTCGCTGCGATCGTAATGCTTCCCTTGGCTTACATTGCCAGCGAATCAGGATGGATCGTCGCAGAGATGGGCCGACAGCCCTGGGCCATCCAGGACATGCTGCCTGTAGGCGTGGCCGTGTCCGACATACCGTCGAGCAATATCTCCATCACCTTTTTCATATTCCTCTTCCTTTTCACCACTATGCTGGCAGTGGAAATCAGCATTATGTGCAAGCAAATTGCGAAATACAGAATGCCAGAGACCGTGAACTGATGAGTGCCTATAATAATAATATATAAAGACCTTTTTGTATGACTTATCAATTGTTACAACAATACTGGTGGTTCGTCGTCTCCCTGATGGCGGCGTTCCTTGTGTTTTTTCTCTTTGTCCAGGGAGGAAACAGCCTGATATTCTGTCTGGGCAAGACAAAGGAAGAACGGCGGCTTGTCGTCAACTCTACCGGCCACAAATGGGAATTCACCTTCACCACGCTTGCCACATTCGGCGCATCGTTCTTCGCCTCCTTCCCGCTATTCTACAGTACGAGCTTTGGCGGGGCTTACTGGATATGGATGCTCATCCTCTTCACATTCGTGGTGCAGGCTGTAAGTTATGAGTTTCAAAACAAATTGGGCAACTTTCTCGGTCCCAAAGTATTCCAGGCCGGCCTTCTCATCAATGGTATTGTAGGGCCGTTACTCCTCGGCGGTGCCGTGGCCACCTTCTTTGATGGCAGCAATTTCTATATAGAGAAAGCCAACATGACGACCTCCCTCCAGCCTGTCATTAGCCATTGGGCCAACGGCAGCTACGGACTCGACGCACTCCTCGATGTGTGGAACCTCATCTTCGGCCTTGCCGTTTTCTTCCTGACACGCGTCACCGGCCTGCTTTACATGCGCAACAACATCGCCGATGACACCCTCCGTGAGCGATGCCGCAAACGCCTCCTGCCCAACGCCGTGCTCTTCCTTGTCTTCTTCCTGACCTTTCTTGTCCGTACCCTGCTTAAAGACGGATTCGCCGTGAACCCAACCACAGGTGTCATTTTCATGGAGCCGATGAAGTATTTCAACAATCTCATCACAATGTGGCCTCTGCTGCTGATATTCCTTGCGGGAGTAGTCCTGGTCTTGTTTGGCATTGGAAGAACCATTTTCGACAAGGCTTACGTGAAAGGCATCTGGCCTGCAGGCGTGGGTGTCATTATGGTCGTGCTCGTGCTTTTCCTTATCGCCGGATGGAATAACACAGCTTTCTATCCATCCAATGTCGATTTGCAGAGCAGTCTAACCATCAGCAATGCCTGCAGCAGTGAGGTGACACTCCGTGTCATGGCCTGGATCACACTGCTTATACCTGTCATTCTGGCTTACGGTGCCTATTGCTGGTGGAGCATCGACAAAAAGAAGATCACAAGGGCTGAGATAGAAAAAGGCGACGCTTATTAAACGCCGCCGGTATCCACTAAAGGGTATTTTCGCTAAATGCCGACCGGTCTTGCCGCCGGTCCTCGGTCCTTATTTTCCAATAACTCTACCATGAGATGGGCCGCATTGTCGGGAGCTGACTCACTGCCGAGCCGCCTCTCCACCTCACGGTAGCCTGCAAGCATCTTCTCACGGTCTGTCCCCCCGGGCAGAATCGCAAGAAGACGCTTGCGTATCTGCTCCACACTGAAACGATCAGCAAAGAGCTCAGGAACGATTTCACAGTCAGCAATAAGATTGACCAGACTGATATACTTACATTTAATGATGTGGTTAAAGCCCCAACGGATCAGTTTGGGCAGCGGTGTCTCATAACAAACCACTTGTGGAACATGGAGCAAGGCCGTCTCCAGCGTTGCCGTGCCGCTCGTCACCAAGGCAGCTGTGGAATGCACAAGAAGCGAATAAGTCTGACCAAAGACTATCTTGACATCCTTGCCGGCTATAAACGGCTTGTAATAGGAACGGTCGATGGAAGGCGCACCGGCTATGACAATTTGGTATCCCTGGAGTTTGTCGTCTCCCTCCATATTACGGGCAGCCGCAGAAACCGCCCCTGCAAGCATTCCTGGGAGATTATCCTTTATCTCCTGCTTGCGGCTTCCTGCAAGCAAGGCGATAATGGGCTTTGAGACATCAAGGCCACAGCGTTGACAGAACGCTGTCTTTGTCTCATCATAACCGGAAGAAAACGACCGCACCTCCTCCGCCGTGGGGTTTCCCACGTAATGAATGGAGAAATGATGTTTCTGCTCATAGAACGGCACCTCAAAAGGAAGAATGGAGAACAGTTCATTGACATCGCGTTTGATCGACTTGATGCGCCACTCCTTCCATGCCCAAATTTTCGGGGAGATATAATAGTAGACGGGGATAGAGGTCCTGGCATGCACAAACTTAGCGATGTCGAGGTTGAAACCCGGATAGTCGACAAGGATGACGACATCCGGCTCCCATGCCACGATATCACGCTTGCAGAACGCCATGTTGCGGAAGATGGTGCGCAGATGGAGCAGCACAGGGACGAAGCCCATGTAAGCCAAATCTTTATAATGGCGCACACGTGTGCCTCCCTCCGCCGTCATGAGGTCTCCCCCGAAGAAGCGGAACTCAGCCGCGGCATCCTCCTGCCTCAGCGCATGCATGAGGCGTGAGGCATGAAGGTCCCCGCTCGCCTCTCCGACAATCAGATAGTACCGCATTGCAGCCTCTTTAAGAACGCGTAATCCGTCACATCGACGGTTGTCGGCGTGATGGCCACATAGCCGTGATTGAGCGCCCACTGGTCAGAGTCCTGTGCCTCCGGCTCGTCGTTGCGGTACTCGCCTACCATCCAAAAATAATCGTAGCCACGCAGATGATGACGCCTGTCCACCTCGTTGATCCACGAGCCCCATGTCATGCGGCACGCCCTGGCACCCTCAAACTGCTTCCTTGCAGGGAAGTTGACATTGAGGCACGTACCCTTCGGCAGTCCGTCGGCCAACACGCGGCTCACGATCTTCTCCACGTATGGGTGCAACGGCTCAAGGTCGGCATCCTCATTGTAATAGCATGAGGAGAAGGCCACAGAAGGAATATATTTCATGCAGCCTTCCATACACGCACCCATGGTACCACTGTAGTGACTGTTCACGGATGAATTGTCTCCATGGTTGATGCCACTGAGGATGATGCCGGG
>CALJCU010000416.1 GCA_938023885.1 uncultured Prevotella sp.
GGCCGCCCGTGAGTCCCAATCTCAGGTTTTCGGAGATGCCGGGGATGAAGAAAGGCACGTTGGCCAGCAGACAGCCGAGGAAGATGCCGAGAAAGATGCTGCCGATATTTGGCTCCTCTAAGGTCTTCACCGAGTTACCGAAGAAATGTTCGGCGTTGTCGAGATCTTCATGCTTACCGACAATGGTCACGCGGTCACCATATTGCAGACGCAGGTCATCACTGGCAAGAAGCTTGACATCACCGCGCACCACACGACTGATGTTCACACCATAAGCCGCACGCATGTGGATGTTGCGCAGCCGTTTGCCGTTGAGTCCCTGACGTGTCACGACACAGATACGGCTCTCCACATTGGCATCGATAGCATTCCAGTCCACATTGTTCTGGTTATAGTCGCGGTCCACTTTCTTTCCAAAGAGCAGCAACATCGGTTCCTCCTCATCTTTGTTAGTGACAACGAGTACGGAGTCGTTGATATGCAGCACCGTGTCGGCTTTCGGCAGGATCACTTCCTTACCGCGCCACAGACGGGAGATGATGAACTTACGGTTCGTCATTTGAGCTATCTCCGCAATGGTCTTGCCGACGATAGCAGGGTTGATGACGATGAACTGTGCAATATAGGTATGATCATCGTCGGAGAGCGGTTTCACCTTCAGGTCGGCAGGCTTGACAAAGAGCTTGCGGATGATGACCATAGCGATGATGACACCCACGACGCCGAGAGGATAGGTCACAGCGGTAGCCAGGGCCACGCTGCTGTTAGGCAGTCCGAGGTGTGCCAGTGCCTGTGTGGCGGCACCGAGGGCCGGCGTGTTTGTCGTAGCACCACAGAGCAGACCAACCATGTCGGGAAGACTTACACCCGTGATGGGGATAAGCAAGAGTGAGAAGAGAGTACCGGCAATGATGACGACGAGGCTCCATAGGTTCAGTGCCAGACCTTCCGACTTGAGTGATCCGAAGAAGTTGGGACCGACATGCAGTCCGAGGCAATAAACGAACATCGACAGTCCGAAGGTCTCTATATAGTCGAGGATATTATGGTCAATGGACAGCTTCATCTCTCCGGCGAGGATACCGATGAAGAACACCCATGCGATGCCGAGTGAGATACCTTTCACCTTAATCTTGCCCAAGGCGAGGCCCGAGGCGATGATCAATGACACAATCACCACCGTCTGTATCGACGAATGAATTGTGAAAAGAGAAGCAAAATAATTCATTGCAGTAATACCAAATATCTAACCCTCAATTTCCAATTATTATAATATAATACTAATCATAACTCTCAACTCTCGGCGCCTAGAGAATTTCCAGATAGTTCTCCAAGGGTATTCCGGCATTCTTGTCCTCGTTGTCCTTGTTGCGGTCGATGAGCGTGTAAACGGCATCCATGGCCTTGCGCGTCGAAGGCTTCAGCATCATGCCGTCGAGGAGATGACCGATGAGCACAGCCGAGAAGATGTCGCCCGTGCCGGGGAAATGGACCGGAATCTCCGTGTAGCCAAGCAGGAAATGTTCATTCGCGAGGTGGTTAAAGCCAGCCACACAATGCTGTCCGTCAACGGAGATAGACGTGATGAGCACCGACCTGGCACCGGTAGCGTGCAACTCATCCAAGAGCTGGAAGGCCTCGTCACGTGTCACGCCCTGAGGATTATAAGAGGTACCGGTGAGATAGCAGGCTTCCGTGTAGTTTGGATAGATGAGGTCAGCGACCGCAATCATCTCTTTCATGCTCTGGATTGTCGCCGGCGTGACCCCGTTGTAGAGTTTTCCTTCGTCACCCATGATAGGATCGACGAAGATAGGCGTTCCGAAGTGTTCCTGCTCCAGGCAGTAAGCCGACACGATCTCAGCCTGGCGCTCTGAGGCAATGAAGCCCGTGGCGATGGCATCGAAATGAAACCCGAGCTCCTTCCACACGGGAAAGACACCCATGATATAATCGGTGGTATCAAGGAGGTTGAACTTACCGTAGTCGAGCGTATTGGATACCAGAGCCGTAGGCAGGTTGTAAGTGACGTGCCCCATATAAGAGAGAATGGGGAGCATGGCAGCTGAGGCTACCTTGCCATAGCCACACATATCGTTGATGAGCAGAATCTTTTTCTTTGCCATGAGATAGTTTGATGGCAGGACATTTTGTATCTTGCCTATTTGGATGCAAAATTACGAAAAAAGAAAGAAATAACAAAAAAAGCCCGAAATGGGTATCGTCGCTTAGGAGCAGGCCAGGGTATCAACAGCAGAGGGTATCAACAGCAGGAGGCAGGCACCGGGACCGCCCCCTGCTGTTGATGCCGAATGTCTCTGCTAATGTATTTCCCTAATGCTTAAAAATATAGAAATGTTGTAACCTTTCTTTTGCCCGTTCGTTCTAAGTATATATCTTTGATGTACCGATTCAAGAGAACGAAAGATCCTGGAAGAAGTAAAACGGAGTAATTAAAACAAATCTAAACTATATGGCATTCGTTGACAACCAATATTGTCTTATCCTTGCAGGCGGAAGGGGCCAGCGTCTGTGGCCCTGCAGCCGTGAGCGCCGTCCAAAACAGTTTGTAGATTTTTTTGGTACCGGGCGCACGCAAGTTCAGCAGACGTGGGACCGCATGACGAAAATTATCGCGCCCGACCATATCTTCATCAGTACCAATGTAGAGCATCTCGAGCTCGTGAAGGAGCAGTTGCCGGAGGTGGCGGACGACCATATCCTTGTGGAGCCTATCATGCGCAACACGGCTCCTACAATGGCATGGGCCAACCATCGTGTCTCGGCGATTAACGACGATGCAGTGATGATTGTTGTACCCAGTGATCAGCTCATCCTCAACGATGATATGCTCCAAAGGAATGTCGCTGATGCCATGGCGTTTGCCTCCGCTCATAACACTTTCCTCGTCATGGGCGTCAAGCCCATGCGCTCCGATCCGGGCTACGGCTATATCCAGACCGATGCCTTTGTGGAAGGCGGCATCTATAAGATAAGGAGCTTCACGGAGAAGCCAAACCGTGAGTTTGCACAGATGTTCATGGACAGCGGTGAGTTTCTGTGGAATACGGGTATCTTCGTCTCCAACACGAAGAACACACGCGCTATGTTCTCTAAGTTCCTGCCGCCTGTGCTGCGCGATCTCGACAAGCAGTTTTCCCATCCTACCCGGGAGCAGGAGGAAGGCTATATGTCCGAGTTCTTCCCGTCTTACCCCAACCTCTCTGTGGAGTCGGGGGTGCTTGACAAGCTGGAAAATGTCTGTGTGATGAAATGTGACTTTGGTTGGGCGGATCTCGGTACGTGGCACGGCATCTACGAGGCACTGCCGAAAAACAACGATGACAATGTTGTTGTCGACTCGGAGGTATACATGGAGAACAGCCACCACAATGTCGTCAAGCTCCCCAAGGACCGCATCGGTGTCATCAGTGGCCTCGACGGCTTCATCGTGGCAGAGAAAGACAACGTGTTGCTCATCTGCAAGAAGGAAGACTCTTCCGCCCTCGTCCGCAAATATGTCAGTGAGATACAGCTGAAGAAGGGGGAGAAGTACGTGTAAGTATATGAAGTATCTCTGTTCGCTGCTTATAGCACTCCTTTTGCTCTCCGCCTGTACCGGTAGCCATTCTTACCGGTACCGCATCGGAGTGTCGCAGTGTGTCGGTGGCAAATGGAGGGAGAAGGTGAACGATGAGATGCTCTCAGCCCAGCACCTTTACGGCAATGAGGTGAAGGTGGACATCGCCAATGCCGACAACGACTCCAAGCGACAGGTGCGGCAGATAGACTCTCTCGCTGCCTCAGGTGTAGACCTGCTCGTCGTAGCACCGAACGAATACAAGACAATTTCCCCTGCAATTATTCGCGCCAAACAACGTGGCATCCCAGTCGTGCTCTTCGACCGCAAGGCAACGACCAACGACTTTACTGCTTATATCGGCGGAGACAATGTCGAGGCAGGACGCGCCATGGGACACTATGCGCTCTCCCTGCTGCGTGAACGGAGCTATGAACACACACCACGCGTGTTGGAGATAACAGGCGGTACCACATCCTCTCCTGCTATCGACCGCCACAAAGGATTCTCATCAGTATTAGGAAGAGCAAAAAGTGTCGACTATCAGTTTGTCAACACTGACTGGACCTCGGAACAGGTCTATAAAGCAATGAACGACTGGCTGAACCGTCACCCCGTCCCAGATATTGTGTTCTGCCACAGTGACTTGGCTGCACAAAATGCTTATAAGGCTGCACAAGAGAAAGGCTTAGCAAAGAACATTCTTTTCCTGGGTATTGATGGTTTGCCGGGACCCGGCGAGGGCATCGATGCGGTGGAGAAAGGAATCTTTGCCGGTACTTATGTCTATCCGACCCATGGTGAAGAAATCATTAAGTTAGCCTTAGATGTCCTGCAAGGCCGCAAATATAAGCGGGAGAATATCATGAAGAGCGTTATCGTTACGCCCGACAATGCTTCTATCATGCAGCAGACGAGTATGGAATTGGAGCGGCAAGGCCATGACTTACTCATCCTGCAAGACAAGTTGGAGAACTATTTCGGCTTGTATAACACCCAGCGAATGATTACCATCGTGAGTGTTATTGCCATTGTTTTGCTCATTATTGCTTTGGTTCTTATCTGGCGCATTGTCGTTATCACACGCCGACTTAACCGCAAGGAGAAAGCCATCAATCGTGAGCAGACACTCTTCTATACCAATGCCCGCCACCAGCTCCGTACACCGCTGACGCTTATCAGTGGCCCTTTGGAAGAGCTCGCAGCGATGCCTGCGCTCAAAGGCGATGCGCGCACGCTCGTGGATATCCTTCAGCGCAATGTGGTGCAACTCTCCCACATTGTTTATGATGTGCTCAACTTCAAGCCCGACACTGTTGACGGGGAAAACAAAGAGACCGTTCAATCTGTCTCCGACTCTAATGCCTCCGTGCAGTCAGCACGCTTGGAGATGCTGACCGACAGTAACAAAGAAGGCTTCCCCACGGTGCTTGTTGTAGACGACAATGACGACATGCGCCGTTATCTGCGTACGTTGCTCACAGGAAAGTATTATGTCATTGAGGCTGTCGATGGCGAGAGTGGGCTGCGCTTGGCGCGCGAGTCGGTACCCGATATTATCGTGAGCGGTGTGATGATGCCGGTGATGGATGGCCTCCAGTTCTGCCGGAAGATTAAGGATGACACGATGACCTCGCATATCCCCGTCATCCTCCTCCCAGCCCGCAGCACCGAAGACCAGCAGGTAGAAGGCCTGAGCAGTGGTGCCGATGCTTACATGACCAAACCCTTCAGCGCCAGTCTCCTGTTGGCACGCATCGATAACCTCTTGAAGAGCCGGGCCCAGCTCCGCCATCTCTTCGACGGCAAGAGCCAGGAAGAGAAAGCGGAAGAGGAGAAGCTCGCTTCGCCTGACCGCGAGTTCATCAACCGTCTGAAAGCCGCCATCGAGAAACTTCTCTCGGAGAGCAACCTCAAGATGGATGATCTTGGGGTCGAGATGGGCATCAGCCGTGTGCAGCTCTATCGAAAGGTGAAAGCCCTGACAGGTCTCTCTCCCGTTGAGCTCCTGAAGCAGATGCGACTTCAGAAAGCCTTCTCCCTTCTTCAACATTCTTCGCTGTCCGTCTCAGAGATCGCTTACGACACCGGCTTCAGTTCTCCCGCCTACTTCTCCACTTGTTTCAAGAAGCAATACGGGAAATATCCCACTGAGATAAGGGAAGATAAAAAATAATAGTGTAGTTTATAATATTCATTCAATCGCTTTAAATCTTGTTACATGTAACAATATTATAACCCTTTGAACGTATTTTTTAAGTCTCGAATGCTATAAGTCGTTAATTTTGCAGCGTTACTTGAAAACAAAGTAGAAAACACATAATTAACAACTTAAAAACAGTAGGCATGAGACATCTCAGGTTCTTCTTGTTGACACTGTTGACGATTGTCACAGTCTCAGCGTTCGCACAAAACGAGGACATCACTGTTTCGGGAACTGTCGTTGACAACAATGGCGAGCCGATTATCGGTGCATCCGTCATTCAGAAAGGTACCTCCAAAGGTGCTGTCACCGACCTCGACGGTCATTTCTCTGTAAAGGTACCCAAGGGTACGACTCTCACTATCTCTTACATTGGCTTCTCCACGCAGGATGTGAAGGCCGCTCCAAATCTTCAGGTCAAACTGACAGAAAATTCAAAAGAACTTAGCGAAGTTGTTGTTACAGGATATCAGGTTCAACGTAAGGCTGATTTGACGGGTGCCGTTTCAGTTGTGAAAACACAAGGCAAGGCATAGAAACATCGCCTGATGCTGACCCGATGAAATCATTGCAAGGTAAAGTTGCAGGTATGACCATTACAGACACGGGTTCACCAAGCGGTACTGCTACCGTGAGAATTCGTGGTATTGGCTCGTTCAACTCTTCTCAGGACCCGCTTTATATTATTGATGGTGTTCCTATGACGGCTGGAAGCCTGAATACCCTCAACAGCAACGACATCGAGTCGATGCAGGTCTTGAAGGACGCTGCCTCGGCATCTATCTATGGTTCCCGTGCTGCAAATGGTGTCATCATCATCACAACCAAGCATGGAAAGAAGAATGACAGAATCAACGTCGACTTCACTTCAAACCTCACGGCACAGTTCTACACCTCCCAGTCGAAGATGAAACTCCTCGACACCAAGGGCTATGCCACGGCGATGGCTCAGGCTGCGCTGAACGATGGCCTTGATCCTGAAGCTTATGCGAACAACTATGGCTTGACGCTGAATGCGCCACAGGGTGTGGGCATCACGGTATGGAATCCTTCTACAAGCCAGTATGTCAACTATACCGTCAACGGACGATATAATGGTTACATCAACAGTAAGCAGACGATGGGATTCTCCGACACCGACTGGATAGACGCCATCTCGCGTACCGGCTTCTCACAGAACTACAACGTGGCTATCTCTAAGGCTACCGACAAGGCGTCGGAGCTGTTCTCTTTAGGTTATAAGAACAACAGCGGTATTCTGAAATATACCAACTTCGAGAGCCTTTCCGCACGTATGAACACCTCCTTCAACATCAACAAGGTGGTGACCGTAGGTGAGAACTTCACATTATCCTATAATAAGCAGGTGGATTCTGCTCCTATGGAGAACGCGCTGAAGATGGCGCCGACCGTCCCTGTTTACGAGAAAGACGGCACAACATTCGCCGGACCGGTAGGTGGCATGAGTGACCGACAGAACCCGCTGCGTGAGCTTTATCACAACAAGGACAACCACCTCGACTACTGGCGTGTGTTTGGCAATGCCTTTATCGACATCAAACCCTTAAAGGGACTCGTCTTCCGATCCAACTTCGGTATCGACTACACCACGTCGTTCATCAATGCGATGACGCATACGTACGCATCAGATATTGTGAACAACAATATTGCCAAGACCGATTTGGGACAAACCAACAACACCAACTATACCTGGTCTAACACGCTGAACTATCTCTTCGACATCAAGGCACAGCATCATTTCAACGTACTGTTAGGTTCAGAGATCAACAAGCAGAGTTCTGTCGACTTTCACGCGCTTTCCGAGGGCTATGCTTTCGAGGATGTTGATTATATGTGGCCGAATGCGGCTACCGGCACCATGCGCAACACCGGTGCGAAGGTAGGTTATCGCCTTGCTTCGTTCTTCGGGAAAGCCGACTACAACTATGCCGACCTCCTGCTGGCTTCGTTCACCTTACGTCATGATGGTTCGTCCCGCTTCGGTGCCAAGCACCGCTGGGGTAACTTCCCCGCTGCCTCTCTCGGCTTCCGCTTCTCTCAGTTGCTGAAAGAGAAATGGCTTGACGACGCCAAGCTTCGCCTCTCCTGGGGTAAGACCGGTAACCAGGGCATCGACAATAACGCTCACTATGGTCTTTATGTTGCTGACTACGGACTGGATCGCGTCACCTCTACGGCCTATGATCTTTATGAGGCAGGCTCAGGCACATTCCCTTCTGGCTATCGCGCTACACAGACAGCAAACGAGGACCTGAAATGGGAGACAACGACACAATATAATATCGGTCTCGATTATATGATGTTCAATGGCAGTTTCTACGGAACAATTGATGCTTACATCAAGAACATCGACGATATGCTCATCAATCCCGCATTCCTTGCTGTCATGGGTGAGGGTGGCAGCCGCTGGTCCAATGGCCCGTCGCTGCGCGACTGGGGTATGGAGTTCACAGCCGGCTACCGTAAGACGCTTGCCTGCGGCCTGGCACTTGACCTCAATGGCAACCTCGACTTCTACCGTAACCGTGTCACGAGTCTGCCGACCTCAACAACAGGTTCCTATGCTCACACTCCAACCCAGAACCTCGTACAGGCCAAGAAGCCTTACGGATCTACCGTGGGGTATGTTGCTGACGGTTTGTTCCAGAGCAAGGAAGAAGTGGCAGCTTCCGGTCAGCCCAATGCACGTGTCGGAGGACTGAAATATGCCGATCTGGACAACAATGGCGTCATCAATCAGGAGGATGAGACCTGGATTCTCGATCCTGTGCCAGCATTCTCTTATGGTCTGAACATAGGCCTGACTTATAAGAACTTCGACTTTACGATGTTCTGGCAGGGCGTGGCTAATGTCGACGTGTACAACAATCAGAAGTTCCAGACCGACTTCTGGAGTCTCACCGATGCCGGTTCCAACAAGGGTAGTCGTCTGCTCGGCGCATGGACAACCGACAACACAAGCTCTTCTATCCCAGCACTGACAACAAACAACACCGGTGATGAAGGCCGTGTGTCTTCTTACTTCGTAGAGAACGGCTCGTACCTGAAACTGCGTACACTGCAGATCGGCTATACGTTCCCCAAGAGCTTGCTCAGCAAACTCTTCGTGCAGAGCGCACGCGTTTATTTCTC
The DNA here is from genome assembly GCA_938023885.1 of uncultured Prevotella sp. Lineage (GTDB taxonomy): Bacteria > Bacteroidota > Bacteroidia > Bacteroidales > Bacteroidaceae > Prevotella. The sequence goes on from CALJCU010000416.1 coordinate 8,937, forward strand.
CGGCCAGAACCTGCTCACCATCAAGAGCAGCAGTCTCACCTGCTCGGATCCTGAGAACCCGAACTGGAACTACCCGCTCGCTTCCTCACTCTCTTTCGGTCTGCAAATTGGTTTCTAAACATCTTAACATAACAATACAATGAAAAAGTTTTTCATTCCCATTATAGCGCTCTGCCTGACTTTCTCCCTCACAGGCTGCGACGACTACCTCGATTACAAGCCTACGGCTGTCATTGACGAGGACAAGGCTTTCCAGGATCCGGAGGGAATGGTGACCAGTGCCTACGCCATGCTGGGCGACTGCTGGTATACTTATCCGTTCAATCTCTGGCCATATGGTGACTTAGCCTCCGACGACTGCCTCAAAGGTGGTTCGGGTACCACAGATACTGATTATCACCAGGTGGAGGTGTTCTCTACATTGACACCAACGCTGGGCCATCTCGATGAGCTCTGGTACCATCTCTATTGCGCCATCTCCCGTTGCAACCGTGCCATCCTCTCCCTTGATGAGTATGGAAATAGCAAGCTTGGAGAGGCTACGACCAAGCAGCGCCTGGCTGAGGTGAAGTTCCTGCGCGCTCATTTCTATTACAAGCTCTTCACGGTGTTCAACAAGATTCCTTGGATCGACGAGGAAGTGTATAAGAACGGTACTCAGGAGCAGACCCGCAACGACGCTCTCACCCACGAGCAGCTGTGGGACAAGATTATCGGTGACTTCGAGTATGCTTACGATAATCTCCCAGAGCAGACCACTGACGGTGGCGGACGTGCCAACAAGGTAGCAGCTGCTGCTTACCTCGCCAAGTGCTATCTTGACCGCGCATGGGGTGACGGTTATGAAGAGACCACAGGTGTCAACTTCATCAACAAAGACTATATGCAGAAGGTTGTCGACTATACGGAGGTAGTGGTCCGTTCCGGCAAATATGGCTATCTCGAGGATTATGGTGACATCTTCCTTCCCGACTATAAGAACAGCAAAGAGAGTATCTTCTCTATTCAGGCTTCCGACTATAAGGATGACCATACCACCTTTGGCCGTGCCAACTGGTCGAACACGCTGAACGGCACATGGGGCATGTGGTCTTGCGGTTGGGACTTCCAGAAACCTTCACAGGACTTTGTCAACGCTTTCAAGACCAAGGACGGTCTGCCAGAGTTTGATACTTACTCTGAAACGAACGACTATCCGATCAATGGACAGCCTACCACACAAAAGTGGGATCCGCGCTTGTTCCATACCGTGGGCATGCCTACCTTCCCTTATAAATATGAGAAGGAGTACACACAGACAAAGGCTAATTCCCGTACACCGAACACCTACGGCTACTACACAGACCTGAAGTGTGTGCCGCAGCGCAGCAAGGGCGAGACCTACAATTATCCTTGGCAGGCTTTCGCCATGAACGATTACGTCATCCGCTATACCGATGCCATGCTCGACCGTGCTGAGGCCCTCATAGAGCTGGGTCGTCTAGAAGAGGCCCGCACCATCATCAACAATATCCGTCAGCGTGCAGCCAACTCTATCAGCAAGCATATCGACTATGCTGCTGACCAATGCCAGATCAGCCTCTATCCTGAGTCTTATTTCAAGGATAAGGAGACAGCACGTGAATGCCTGCGCTGGGAGCGTCGCCTCGAGATGGGTCAGGAGCATGAGCGCTTCTTCGACCTGCGCCGCTGGGGTCTGCTCTCCTCTACATTGAATGCTTACTTCACCCGTGAGACAAAGGATTCTTACGAGGGGCAGACATACGCACAGTACTATAAGGATGCCCACTTCACAAAGGGCAAGAACGAGTACTTCCCAGTGCCTTACAATCAGATCTATTATATCCCAGGACTGTACACGCAGAATAAAGGATACTAATTGCAGGATGCGGGGGGGCCCCCCCCTGCAACTAACACCATTAACGAATACAACTCATATGAAAACCATACAAAAACATATCATTGCTTGCTCTTTAGCATTGCTCAGTCTCTCTGCAACTGCACAAAAGCTCGTATCTCAGGTCCTCGGCGACACCCAGGTGATGCTCCGCGTTCCCACAACAAGCAAGTATCTGCTGCTGCCGGTAGAGGAGAGCGTGAACAACGACCATATACGCGTGATCTATAATAATAATGTGGTGAGGGAACTCAATGTGAGGCTCGCCATGAACAAGGCCGACTACTATGTGCCACTGCCACTGCAAGGGGAGCATAAGGGCAATCTGCTGCTCGATATCACAATGAACCGCGGGGATGCAGCCAAGTAAGGCTGCCACGGCCGACTTCGCCTGCTGGAAGCTCCTGCAGCTCAGCGATACCTTCAACATGAAGAACCGCGAGAAGTTCCGTCCCGTCTATCACCACACACCTGCCTACGGCTGGATGAACGACCCCAACGGCATGTTCTACAAGGACGGCGTGTGGAACCTCTACTATCAGCACAACCCCTTCGGCTCGCAGTGGGAGAACATGACGTGGGGACACTCCATCTCGACGGACCTCATGCATTGGAAATATGAGGGTGACGCCATCCTTCCCGATGCACTCGGCACCATCTTCAGTGGCAGTGCAGTGGTTGACAAGAACAACACGGCTGGCTTTGGTGCAGGTGCTGTCATCGCTTACTATACCTCTGCCGGAAAGGTGCAGAAGCAGTGCATGGCTGTGAGCACCGATGGCGGAAAGACGTTCACAAAGGATGTCGACAACCCTGTGCTCGTATCTAATATCCCCGACTTCCGCGATCCGCACCTTTTCTGGTACGCGCCACAACAAAAGTGGATCATGATTGTCTCTGAGAGTCAGCATATGAAGATCTTCTCTTCGAAGAACCTGCGCGACTGGACCTTTGAGAGTAACTTCGGAGACGGCTACGGCTCACACGACGGTGTGTGGGAGTGCCCGGACCTCATTGAAGTGAAAGATGGGAAGTGGATCTTGATTTGTAACATCAACCCGGGCGGACCTCAGGGAGGATCAGCTACACAGTACTTCACGGGAAGCTTCGACGGACATAAGTTCACATGCGATACCGACTCGTCTGTGAAGAAATGGATGGACTGGGGCAAGGACCACTATGCTACCGTCACTTTCGACAATGCACCCGGCGGCCGCCACGTCGCCATGACATGGATGAGCAACTGGCAGTATGCCCGGCAGGTACCGACGAAGCAATACCGCTCTGCCAACGGCATCGCCCGTGACCTGGGCTACTTCGAATATAAAGACACGGGCTATGTCAGCGTGAAGCCGTCTCCCGAGGTGTTCGCTGCCTTCTCGAAGAAGCCACAGGCTACGCTCTCTCCTGCTTGCCGCGTGGATGTGCAGCTCCATAACAATGCGACGATCACACTGTCCAATGGTAAGGGTGAGCGTGTCGTCATGACTTACAATGCCGCTGCCGGGACATTCACGATGGACCGCACCAAGAGCGGCGTCATCAGCTTCAGCAACGATTTCGCTGCTGTGACGAAGGCTCCGGCACACGGCCGCATCAAGACCCTACAGCTCTTCATCGACAAGAGCTCCATCGAGGCTTTTGATGCCGACGGAAAGATGGCAATGACCAACATCGTCTTCCCCTCAGAGCCTTACAATAAGATTACGGTCAAGGGGGGAAATGCAAAGATCTATGGGTTGAAGTGATTGACAGAACAAGAAGAATATACAATACGCGGGTTCGGGACAAATGCCACTATTGGGGTTAAAAGACGAGACCGTTGATGTAGGATAACCACCTGCCTTATCAACCCAGGAGGCAACCCAAAATATTAGCGGAATTACCAACTTTTATAAGGATTTTCTTATTCCGAACTCGCAGATACATTGCTATCGTCTGACAGATCAGGTTTTTGCACCAAATCTCCGGAGCCAAGGCCGATGCACTGCAGCCAACTCAACTTGTTGAAGCCTTGGGATTCAGGTGTCTTCTCTATTTTTCCCGTAATGCGACTGGTTAAAGGAAGGGCTTTGCAGGAGCGGAATCTCTGCAAAGCCCAATGAAATGATACGGGATTATTGATAACTTGGATTCTGATAAGCGGCTTTCTGGACATTGGTCATATCAAGTGCGTCCAACTGTCCCTGGGGAATCGGGCGGAGATACTTGTTTTTGTTCAGGTCCGTACGGGTTACCGTTGCCGGCGTATGGTCGCCAGCTTTCAGGCCCGCAATCGTATAAGTCTTGGCACGATCCTCCCACTTCTGGGTGCGCACGAGATCGGTCCAACGAAGATAATCGCCGAACAGCTCACGTTCGCGCTCATCCAGCACGTAGTCAATCGTAATCACCTGCGGCGTAGCGGCAACCATCTGTGCGCTGTAATCCGCAACCTTCTCCCGCTGGCGGTTGTTATCGTAGGTCCAGATGCCGGCGCGGGCACGGAGCACATTGATATACTTACGGGCGTTGTCGTTGTCACCCAATTTCACGGCGGCCTCCGCGGCAATCAGGTAAAGCTCTGAGAACTTAAGCACTGGAACTGGACGCGGGCTGTCGCCATTGGGCTTGCCTAAACCGGAGCCATTGTCGGTACGGTAGATACCATTCTTCCAAAGGTTCAGATACTTATAGCGGCTGATAGCGGATGGGCCCACCACCCAGTCGGCCCTGCCGGGAAGCCATCCTGCGCCGACATTGCTTTGTCCGGATCCGCCATTATCGGAAGCATCCGGATAGGTGATACCCTCGTCACTGTCAACAAAGGTCAGTACGCTGTCGCCCGCATGAATAGGCAGCATATTGGCATTATAGGCTACCTGCGCATTGCCGGAGGCATCCTTGTTGGCTCCCGAACGGTCCCAGTTGCCGCGGAACTGGTAAGCAAAGGTACCGTCGAAACGGGAATCTATGTTCTTGTTCAGGAAGATGTTCTTGGAAACCTCCTGTGGAGGAGCCATTTCCTTCCAGGGACGGTCCTTCCCCTGCACGGCCTCACGCTGTACGCTACGGAACTTTGTCCAGCTCGATTCCGAGGAAGAGCTCTCCAGGAAGGTATAGTCCCAGCGGCACATCCAGCGCGCGAAGTTACCGGGAGCATTGCCATTGGCCCAGTCGTAATTGGTGCCGCCGTCATAATAGTTGCTGCTTTGGGTGTGGTCCGCGTAGAGTACAATCTCACTGTTGCGGTCGTTGGTACCCACGTTCACCAGATAGAAGGACTTCTGCAGGGAGAAAGGACCGGGACTGCTGATTGCCTCGACAGCCATGTCATAAGCCTGCTGGAAATACCAACGGGCATCATGACCATCAGGATCCGTACGACCGCACTCAGGATAGGTAGGAATACTGTTGGGGTTCTCCAGCCACCAGCCATAAGTCAGGTAGGCCTTGGCAAGAACCATGCGGGCAGCCGTCTTCGTCAGACCGCCTGTTACTCTCGGTGACTCGGGCAGATGGGTTACGGCCTCCTTCAGATCAGGGAATATCGCTTTGGTATATACCTCAGGTACCGTGTTGCGGGTGGAGAGACGGGTGGCATTGATATTGAACTTCAGTTCACCTGAACCGAGATCCAGAGGAACGCCGCCAAAGGTCTGTACAAGCCAGAAATAATCATGAGCACGGAAGAAATGCGCCTCGGCAAGCAGGGAAGCAGACACTCCTGCCTTTGTTCCGTTCTCAATAACACCGTTAGCAGTGTTGATGTCAGGGAAGGCATAATTCCACAAATTGTCCGCCCGGCAGTTGCTTGCGTTAAGAATGCCGTTGCCGGAGAGGTCGATGGGCAAGCAGTTGCCGTCTCCGCCATGACCATAAGTATACTCATCAGTACCTATCTCATTGGCAATCAGCCAATAGCCATTACCCCATAAGTTACGGAGATTGGCATACAAAGCCGTGATGCCTCCCTCTACACCGCGCTCGGTTGAGAAGAATTCGGGAGTATAGGTTTCCCTGTTGTTCTCTTCCAGCACGTTGGAGCAACTGCCTAATGCCAAGCCAAGGGCAACCGCTCCCATTGCCATTTTTATAGTATGTTGTTTCATTGTTGGCGATTTTTAGAAAGTAATGTTAAGTCCAAGGAGCCAGTTTCTGGTAGCCGGCGTATTGTAACCCACTACGAGCAGACGTGGCTTGTAGAAT
>CALJCU010000417.1 GCA_938023885.1 uncultured Prevotella sp.
CCTTAATTCCGCAGTGTAAAATCTTTTTGGAAATCCAAGTGCCTGAGAAACATAGTCCTCAAATACTTGGTTATGTCAGAAATTTCACCTATTTTAGTGCCGCAAACATAGCAAGTAAGCAAAATCTGACATGAGAAAAGTAGCAATTAAAACGAGAGTATCACTTTTTTCGGAGGAATTAATCACATAATAGATGTTTTTTCAAAGTTGAACCTTGAAAACTTACCGAATCGATATTAAGCAGAGGTGATACTAACGACAAGGTATTCAGTTATGGAAGTTTTTCAGTTATCTTCTTCAGCTACCTTCGTGTGAAGATTGTCCAGAAGATATCAATCCGCTTACAAGACAGTCCAACCAGAGTCCTGGCACACTGTTACCTTATGCTGAGCTTACCAATACTGAACATCTACCGAGATTTACAATGAACATAAAACAAGCGAGAAGAACATCGACATACAAAATATTGACTTCGGAAGCTCACATCTGCCCCTTTTCTTTTATGATTGAAAATATAGTTTTTATGATGGATACTGCTGAATACAAACAAAACAGAGCAAAACTTTCTATACATAACTCGAAGAGTAAGAAAAGAGACGATAAGTTACTATGTTTGCAAAGGCTAACACACTGAGACAAGTCGGATTCCGCTCTTCGGAGGCTTCGCGCCTCCGGCCGCATGGCAAACCACCGCGGTGTTTTTCATAGTCTGCAAGGAAAAAGTTGGTACGATAATAATTGGATTGTATATTTGTAGTGCAAACGACAAATGACAAACAATTAGAACCGTACCGATATGCAAAGAAACAAAATTTCCTTCAAAGGACAAAAGATTTACATCGGAATTGATGTGCATGCAAAAACTTGGGAGGTCTGTGTGCTGACCGAGTCGGGTTACAAAGAGAGGCACCCGCAACAAGCCTCCGCAAAGACGCTCTTTGACTTTTTGAAGAAGCATTTTCCTGATGGCGAGTACCATGCCGTGTATGAGTCAGGCTTCAGTGGTTTTTCCACATACTACGCTCTCAAGGAGTACGGCATCAACTGTGTCGTGACCCATGCCGCGGATGTTCCGACCACCCAGTACGAGGAGGTGATGAAGACCGATAAGGTAGATGCAGCCAAACTTGCGCGCTCCTTGCGCGCCGGTGACATCCGTCCCATATACATCCGTGAGAAAGAGAATATCGATGACAGGTCAGTCATCCGCATAAGGAAGACCATACAGAAACAACTCTCTGGCTACAAGGCAAGGGTGAAACACCTGCTGCACTGCAATGGCGTGGAGATACCCGAGCGGTTCGCAAGACCGGGGACGCACTGGTCAAGAGCTTTCATCAAATGGCTCAAGGAGGATGTCGTGCTGCTTTCCTCCTCAAGATTGTCGTTGGACTTGCTCGTCAAGCAGGTGGAGACGATACGCCAGACACTCTTGGATGCGACAAAATCCATACGAAGGCTTGCGCAGACCGACAGGTACAGGAACAATTACGAGCTTCTGATGTCGATACCCGGCATAGGTGTAAGTGTAGCCATGTGCATACTGACAGAAATCTACGATGTGAAGAGATTCCGTAACGAGAACCAGTTCGCCAGTTATCTCGGCCTGATACCGACCTGTCATAACAGTGGAGAGAAAACCGCAAGCGGAGAGAAGACCTTCCGTGGCAACAAGCATCTCGGACCGATGATCATAGAGGCTGCATGGATAGCCATCTACAGAGATTACGGACTGGGAATGGCCTATGCCAGATACAAGCAGTCCATGAAACCGCAGGAGGCCATAGTCAAAATAGCCAGAAAGATGTCCAACATCATTTTCTCGGTACTCAAGAACAGTAGGAAATATGAGCCATACAGATGGGATAAAGAATAACATACAGACTTTCGGACAACTTCATAAAACGACTCCTTTTCATAATTGATGGACCTTCGGGTGTCATCTCCGATAAGATTGTTGCGTTTTACCTATATTCTGAAGAAGTAAATTGTTGGGCGGATACGTCCGTGTCAACTCATAGAAGTTTGTCTGATAGGTCTGTTGTTCGTAGCCTTTCCATACCCGGTGTTCCCATGCCGGGCTGGTGGCTGTTGCTTCTTCTAAAGTCATCGTACTAATAAACTTCACCCTAAGTGATTGATAATGAACAGTTAATAAATTACAAATATTTTCCAATTATTTGGAAAGCAACATAGAAGATATGTTCTTCATGCGCAAGTAGGAACCGCTTTCCAAATACCAGTCAGAGATAGTGCCGAAGTTGCTGTTCTCATCATCCAGAGAGATGCGGGGAACATCATAGTTGGGACCATCAAGAGCTCTCAGTATATCTTCAGAGCGGTTGAAACTGCTTACCGATTCGTTGAGTGTCGTATACTTGTACGCATTGAAGATCTTGGCACCATACGATCCCTGGAACATGAAGTCGAACATGAACCTCTTGTACGTGAAACCGCCGCTGAAGGCATAGGTCACCTTAGGCATCGCATTTCCTCGGAACTCGTAGTCGCCCTCGCCGATTTTGCCGTCACCATTCAAGTCAACGAACTTTAGGTCGCCAGCTTTGGCCTTTGACTGTATGCGTTCTCCCTTGTCATTGACGTAAGCAGCAGCCTCTTCGTCGGTCTTGAATACGCCATCGGTGCGGATGAGATAATAAGAATAGAGTGGCTTTCCCTCGGCGCTGCGATAGGGGGTCAGATCCTTATATTTATAGGTGTCATCATAAGTCCAAACGGGTTTGGTGCCGTCTGGGTTGGCAACCCCAATGTTGGTAAGGCGGTTGCGCAAGGTTGCAATATTGGCTCCGACATAATAGCTGAAGTTGCTGCCTGCCTTATCCTTCCACATGGCTGAGATTTCGATGCCACGATTGTTCACCTCACCGTCATTGACCAGCGGAGCAGAGATGCCGATGGTAGTAGGCCAGTTTACATCTTGTGTCTTAATCAGGTTTTTCGTGTTTTTATTAAAGTAGTCAATGGTAAGATTGAAGCGGTTGTTGAACAGCAGGGCGTCTATACCAAAGTCGAGTTGTTCAGAGGTTTCCCAAGTCAGATTGGCATTGAACCCGTTGGCCAGATAAACGCCTGCGAGAATCAGGTTGCCTGCACCTATCTGACTGCCAACATCTGATGAATTGTTGGGATAGCGCAGAGACAGGGTGGCTGTACCGTAACCATAGCCGATGGACCCCAGGTTTCCGATCTTTCCACAGCTTGCACGTATCTTCAGCAGGTTCAGCGTGTTGCTCTTCGGGAACCAAGACTCTGATGTAATCTTCCATGCGGCGGTCACTGACGGAAAGTCACCATACTTCTTGCCCTTGGGCAGACGGCTGGCATAATCGCGACGTATTGAAGCTGTAAAGAAATAGCGGTCAGCATAGCTGTACGAGGCTCGTCCCACATACGACACGTTGCGATCCTTGTAATAACTGTCTTCCGGGCTTAGAAGGGTGGTGCCATTAGCAAAATACATCATGTCGTTGGTCTCCTCATCAAATCCGCGCATCATGGCTGAATTATACATGTAGCTGTATTGCGAGGACGTTGTTGAAGCCATTAGCCCCATAGTGTGCCTCCCAAAGACGCGGTCATAGGTAATGGTATTCTCCCAGTCCCACTGCGGCTCGCGGTAGTTGTTGTAATCAAGCTCATTGGTCAGGTTTGGCTTGCCTATCTCGGTACGTTTGGGATGCCAGTAACGCTGCATGTAATTTGTCTGCATCCAGGTAAATCGCGAGGTAAAGTTCAGTCCACGGATGGGCTGCACGATATCCAGGAAAGTGGAAGAGGCAAAGGTTGATGCATGATTATTGTCGTAGGCAGCCTCCAGTATACGCATCGGGTTGATGGCATCGCCGTGGATGTTTGCATAAGATGCATATTTGAACGGAACGGTTCCCATGTACGATCCATCCTCCTCATAGGGGAATGTGTTACGCGGGAACATCAGGGCGGCAAGAATGACACCCGATTCGGCACTCGTCGTGTTGACATCACGAACCTTCTTGTCTTTCCAACTGAAGTCTTCACGAACGCGGAGCCATGGGGTCACCTTCCAAACAGAGTTCAGACGAGCAGTTACCTGACGGTTGTAGGTGTTTTTCAGCGTGCCGTCAGCATCGTTGAGCTCTACTGACAAGCGGTTTGAGAATTGCTCATTGCCGCCAGAAATGGAGATGTTGTGACGGTTGAACGAAGCGGTACGGAATATTTGGTCAATCCAGTCAGTGTTTGTCTTTCCATAAACAGCATCCTTACTGATGATATTCCAGCCGTCGGGGAGTGTACCTCCTGCCTGTTCGTAAGCATATTTGCGAACCCTCATCTCGTCTTCCCACGTCAACGACTGGGGCAGATTCTGAGAGCTTGAGAAACCGGCAACCCCATTATACTCTATGCTGGGTTTCCCTGTACCAGCTTGCCTTGTAGTGACGAGAATGACACCTGCCGAGCCTGCGTACGCACCATAGATAGCAGCCGAAGCGGCATCTTTCAGCACGGTGATGCCCACCACATCGCTCATGTTGAACGGAGCTCCCGGTACGCCGTCAACAACGTAGAGTGGAGCCTCTCCATTGGGTGAACCCATACCACGTATAGTAATCGTAGGCTCCGTGCCCGGGTGACCGCCGTTGGCTACCACCGATACGCCAGGAACCTGCCCTTGCAGCATCTGGGATACAGAGCTCACAGGGCGTTTCTGAAGCTTGTCTACATTGTCCACGGTAGCAACAGCAGCCGAGAGGTCACCTTTCTTTGCCTTGCCATAGCCAATAGCCACAACATCGCCCAGCATAGTGGCATCCTCGTCCATCCTGACATCCATCCTGCCCTTCCTGCTTACTTTCACAGTCATCGTTTTGTAGCCTATGGAAGAGAACTGGAGTGTAGCTCCTGCCCCGACTTGAATCGTATAATTGCCATCATAGTCGGTGACCGTGGCATTCTTAGTGCCGACCTCCCTGACGGTAGCTGATATTACCGGATCGCCTTTGCTGTCGACAAGGCGTCCTATAACCTTTACCGTCCGGACTTGGACCACATTCGCCTTCTCGTTGATTTTAATATCGGCCGTTACCGGAACGGATGCAAGCAATGATAAAGCTGACATTGCAGCAATAGATATAAACCTGTTGTTGTGGCAAGGTGTAGACTTCTCCTTTTTCATTGGCTTTTATATTTTTGATTAAGATTATGATTGTCAGATGATTGTTTTCTGTATATTTCTGCACCTTAATTAAATAGATCTCTATTCATGATGCAAAAGCCACGTTTCCAAGTTGTTTCTTCGTAACGAAGAACTGAAGTTGGAAGGTAACAGGAATTGTATCCCCCAAGTTTGAACTTTTTTCATGTATACGATGCAAAGATAAATAAATAGGCATAAAAAAGAAATCATTTTTGCGAAAATAAATCTTCTTTTTGCGAAAGGAAAACTTCATTACTGGCTGTGTGAATCCTGACAGAAAAGTTCAGGAGGCGGAAATATAGGAAGACGTAATGATGCCTAAAGTCAGTCAATCAAAAAACATGAGACCACTCGTCGAACTACACAAAATTTATAATGCGATGCGGCACTTCATTCCCTATTGGAGCGCAACAGTTCCAGGGCTCTCCGAACATTATGGCTCTGCTGATTCATCACCTGGAAATACTCACTCATATCCCATATATCGCGGGCGACGAGCGCCTTGAGCTGTGCACGAAGATAGATGAGCGTGCGGTCGAGCTCCGCCTTGTCCTTCGGCTCAATCTTCTGCTTCTTACCCTCAGCTATGATGGTATCGATGAGCGACTGAGGCACGGTGTAATGGGCGAGATAATCGGAGAAACGGGGATAATTAGCTTTCAACTGCCTGCGGTTGGCATCCATATACCTCAGGTCGTTGTCAAGCACAATATTCTTCGTCATGAGCTTACGATGGAACATCGTGAACTGCAATGTGTCGAGTGGCACGAAGTAATCGGGCATGATACCCCCGCCTCCATAAACCGTGCGATGCTTACGAAGGGTATAGAACCTCAGTGAATCAGCGAAATGGATACTGTCGGCAGAGTAGAGCTCCCCATGCCTGAAGCGGTTGTCAAGGTCCATCTCATAGTCCTTCAGGTCACCTTTGACATAAGGCTTCTGGATGTTACGGCCAGAAGGCGTATAATAATGAGCCACGGTGAGACGCATCAACGACCCGTCGGGGAAGTCAATAGGCCGCTGCACAAGTCCCTTACCGAAGGTTCTCCTGCCCACCACCACGCCACGGTCCTGGTCCTGCAGGGCTCCCGTGACAATCTCTGCAGCGGAGGCAGTGAATTCATTGACGAGCACGATGACCTTCCCATCCTGCAGTGTGCCGTTGCCCTTGGCCAAGTATTCGTAACGGGGCGCCACGCGTCCTTTCGTATAGACGATAAGGTCGCCCTGCTGCAAAAACTCATTCGCTATCTGCACGGCAGCCTGGAGATAGCCGCCACCGTTGTCCTGCAAGTCGAGGATAAGGTTCTTCATGCCTTGTTTCTTCAAGTCCCTGACAGCTGTCATGAACTCCTCGTAGGTCGTTGCTCCGAAACTGCCGACGCGGATATATCCCGTCGTAGGCTCAATCATGTACCAGCCGTCGACGGTCTTGACAGGGATCTTATCACGGACGACGGTGAAATGGAGCTTTTCTGCTATTCCGCGACGCACGATGGTGAGGTTGACCTTCGTGCCTTTCGGACCACGAAGTCTCCGCATAATCTCTTCGCGGCTCATCTTCACACCTGCGATAGCCGTGTCGTTAACATCAATGATACGGTCACCGGGAAGGATGCCGACTTTCTCTGACGGACCCTTGGCAACAGGCTGGATGACGAGCAGCGTGTCCTCCTGCATGTTGAACTGCACGCCAATGCCATCGAAAGAGCCATTGAGCGACTCGTTCATTGCCTTCGTCTCCTTGGCTGTGGTGTAGGTGGAGTGCGGGTCGAGTTTTCCGAGCATGCCGCGTATGCCATCCTCCACGAGCTTCTGTTGGTTCACGGAGTCGACATAAAGATTACTGATAGCTATCTCCGCCATCTGCAACTTGCGTAGCGGCGCCTCCTTGCCAAAGTCGATCTTCAGCTGCGCTTGAGAAGGAACAGCGAAGAGGGAACTGAGCAATAATAATAACGCAAAGGCTATTGACTTGATATTCATGATATTCTAATTTATTACTCCATCGGCTCTGTATCCTGTGGCAGATCTTCTTCAATAACGAGGTTGTCGATGATGAAGTTCTGACGCTCCATCGTGTTCTTACCCATATAATATTCGAGAAGCTTCTGCACCTGATCGTTCTTATGCAGCGTTACCTGCTCAAGACGCATGCCAGGACCGATGAAATGGACGAATTCATCGGGAGAGATCTCACCGAGGCCCTTGAATCGCGTTATCTCCGGGTCGGGTCCAAGGTCACGGATGGCCTTAACACGCTCCTCATCGGTGTAGCAATAACGGGTGATGAAATCGCCTTTCTTCTCTCCCTGAGCCAGGCGAAAATCAGCATCGGCAATAACTTTCCTGCTCTTGATCTTTGTACGTCGGTTGCGCACGCGGAAGAGCGGAGTCTGAAGCACGTAGACATGTCCTTTCTTGATAAGCTCGGGGTAGAACTGAAGGAAGAACGTGATGAGCAGCAAGCGGATGTGCATGCCGTCGACATCCGCATCCGTAGCCACAATGACTTTATTGTAACGTAGGTCATCCAAGCCATCCTCAATGTCCAAGGCAGCCTGCAGAAGATTGAACTCCTCGTTCTCGTAGACCACTTTCTTCGTGAGACCAAACGAGTTGAGGGGCTTTCCACGCAATGAGAAGACAGCCTGTGTGTTGACATCGCGGCTCTTCGTGATACTACCGCTTGCTGAGTCTCCCTCCGTGATGAAGATACTCGACTCTTCCTTCCGGTCGTCTTTCGCGTCACAGTAATGGATACGGCAGTCGCGCAGTTTACGGTTGTGAAGATTAGCTTTCTTAGCGCGCTCCCGGGCGAGTTTCGTCACACCCGCCATGGCTTTGCGCTCATGCTCATTTTCCTTAATCTTGTTCTCCAAGACATCTGCCACATCTTCCTTGTGGATATGAAGGTAGTTATCGACCTCGCGTTTGATGAAGTCGCCCACATATTTATTAATGGTCTCGCCACCCGGCTCCATGAGCGTAGAACCGAGCTTGATCTTCGTCTGTGACTCGAAGACCGGTTCCTCCACATTGATGGCGACGGCCGCCACAATACCATTACGGATATCGGTATATTCGTAGTTCTTGTCGTAGTATTCCTTGATGGTCTTGGCGATATGCTCCTTGAAAGCACTCTGATGGGTACCGCCCTGTGTAGTATGCTGACCGTTGACGAAACTGTAATACTCCTCACCATACTGGTTCGTGTGGGTGAAGGCTATCTCGATGTCCTCTCCTTTGAGGTGTACAATGGGATAGAGCGGGTCCGTTGTCATCGTGTCAACGAGCAGATCCTCCAAACCGTTTCGGCTCTTGATATGGCGGCCGTTGTACATGATGGTGAGGCCGCTGTTGAGGTAAGTGTAGTTGCGAAGCATCGTCTCCACGAACTCGTCGTGAAACGAATAATTCACGAACAGGGTGTCGTCGGGCTCAAAGAAGATATATGTCCCGTTCTCATCCTGTGACGGCCCGGTGTTGTCACTGACGAGCCTGCCCCGCTCAAAGATGAGGTCACGCACCTTTCCTTCCCGGTAACTCTTCACCTCGAAACGGGAACTGAGCGCATTGACCGCCTTTACACCGACACCATTCAGACCCACGCTCTTCTTGAATGCCTTGGTATCATACTTACCACCGGTATTAAGCACGGAGACAGCTTCCACAAGCTTGCCCTGTGGGATGCCACGTCCATAGTCGCGGACGGAGACACGCAGGTTGCCCTCAATATCCCCCTCAATACGGTCACCGGCATTCATCTTGAACTCGTCAATAGAGTTGTCGATGACCTCCTTCAGCAAGACATAGATACCATCGTTCTCCTGGCTTCCATCGCCCAGTCGACCGATATACATACCCGGTCGTGTCCTCACATGCTCCATATCCGACAGGTGCCGGATGTTGTCATCGGTGTAGACAGGGGCGGGGGGTGATGAGGG
>CALJCU010000418.1 GCA_938023885.1 uncultured Prevotella sp.
ACCGGAAGGCAGCACCCTGACACAGTCGCCGACACGCAGCGTACCACTCGCCACACGGCCGGCATAGCCACGGAAATCACGGTAGTTGTCGGAGATGGGACGGATGACATACTGCACCGGGTAACGGAACTCCGCCAGTCCGTTCTTATGGTCTACAGGCACTGTCTCGAGGTATTCGAGCAGTGGCTTGCCGGTATACCACGGCATGCGGTCGGACCTGTTCACCACATTGTCGCCGGCCTTGGCACTGATAGGGATGAAAACGACATTCTGGATATTCAGCACCTCCGACATCTTCAGATAGCCGGTTTTAATCTTGTTGTACACCTCTTCGGAGAAGTCTACAAGGTCCATCTTGTTGATGGCGACGACGATGTTGGGGATGCCGAGAAGCGAAGAGATATAGCTGTGACGGACCGTCTGCTCGGAGACGCCGTGGCGGGCATCGACAAGGATGATGCTCAGGTCTGCCGTCGAGGCTCCCGTCACCATATTACGGGTGTACTGTACGTGTCCCGGGGTGTCAGCGATGATGAACTTCCGCCTCGGTGTGGCGAAATAACGGTAAGCGACATCAATGGTGATGCCCTGCTCGCGCTCTGCCCGCAGTCCGTCGGTGAGCAAGGCAAAGTTCACCTCCTCGTTGCCACGGGCCTTGGAAGCCTGTTCCACTGCCTCCAACTGATCTTCAAAGATTGACTTACTGTCGTAAAGCAGACGGCCGATGAGTGTGCTCTTGCCGTCGTCCACGCTGCCTGCCGTAGAGAAGCGCAGCAGCTGCATATCTAGATATCCTCTGGTGTCTGACATAGTTATGAAATTAAAGTCCCCTCTCCGTTCCCCTCCTCCACCCAAGGGAGAGGGCCTGGTATACTTCAAGAGGTAAAAGGGCAAGTTATTGAGTTCCTACGGTGGTAATTAGTCCCCCTCCCCTCGGTGGGGGAGGGGTAGGGCCAGCAGATGACTTTTTAGAAGTACCCCGCCTTTTTCCGGTCCTCCATGGCGGTCTCCGACCGTCTGTCATCGGCTCTGCCTCCACGCTCCGTGACGCGGCTGGCGGCGATCTCTTCGATGATGTCTTCCACGCTGTGCGCCTTCGACTCTGTCAGGCCCGTACAGGTGATGTCACCGATAGTACGGCAGCGCATCTGCTTCGTCACCACAACCTCCGTGGGCTTGCGCTTGATGACAGGAGAGGCAGCGAGCCACTGGCCGTCACGGTTGAAGACCTCACGCTCATGGGTGAAATAAAGACTCGGCATGGGGATATGCTCCAGGAGAATATACTGCCACACATCCATCTCCGTCCAGTTACTGATAGGGAAGACACGGAAATGCTCGCCCATGTTCTTGTGACCGTTGAAGATATTCCAGAGCTCGGGGCGCTGGTTCCTCGGGTTCCACTGTCCGAACTCGTCACGATGACTGAAAAAACGCTCCTTGGCGCGGCTCTTCTCCTCGTCACGGCGGGCACCGCCGATGGCAGCGTCGAACTTGTATTTCTCCAGGGTATCAAGGAGTGTCACGGTCTGCAGTTTGTTACGGCTGGCATAGTAACCGGTCTCTTCCTTGGCGCGTCCCTCGTCGATACTCTCCTGAACACTGCCTACGATGAGGTCGGCACCAATCTTCCTCACGAGATCATCGCGGTAGTCGATAGTCTCCTTGAAGTTATGCCCGGTATCGATATGCACCAGCGGGAACGGGATCTTCGCAGGAGCGAAGGCTTTCCAGGCGAGGTGCGTCACGACGATGGAGTCCTTACCGCCGGAGAAAAGAATACAAGGACATTCAAACTGCGCTGCCACCTCACGGAGCACATAGATAGACTCTGACTCGAGTTCTTTGAGATGTGTGATAGTATGTGTCATCGTTACGTAATATCTAAAATACCTTTTCTAATCAATTCGTTGATGCGGTTTCTGACCCTTATGGAGCGGCGGACATCAAGCGAGTCGGATCCGACGGCGATGGTGAGGTTATCACCGTCCTGCCGGCTGATGGCGGGCGAGATGAAATCGCAGAACGACGGGTCATCACAGACACTCGCCAGGATGCCGCGCCGGGCAGCCAGCTCCTTGATGTGGTGGTTCAGTGCCACATCGCCTGTACAGATAAAGAGCAACTGTACGCCGTCAAGATCCTTCTCACGGAACGGCCGCTCGATAACAGTGAACGGCAACTGCCTCAGCGCATCGCTGATTCCGGGGGCTATGACCGTCGCCTTATCGATGAAGCGGTGCAGAATCCGCGCCTTGTGTGTCGCCACCTTGCCGCCTCCTACGATGAGGATGCTGCGGCCGCTGATCCTGATAGAAACGGGTAAGAAATCCATAGGAATTATCTCTTCTTGATCAGTACCTTCCAGAAACCTCCGGGCTGCTGTTCCATCTTCAGGATGGTATGTCCCTCATTCTTCACGCTGCCCGGCACGTTATGGACAGGCTGTCCGTCGTCGAGCAGGATCTCAAGAGTCTGTCCCGAACGCATCGGCGTGAGGGCGATCTTCGTCTTGACGAAGTTCATCGGGCATGTCACCCCGCGGAAGTCCTTAAAGACATCGGGCTGCTGACTGGCAGCTGCGGGAGCCTCGGCCGGCTTTGCCCCGGCTTTAGGAGCTTCCGGCTCCGGATCCTCTGCTTTGGAGGCCTCGGCCGGTTTCCCGGCATTCTGCTTGTCATTGAAGTGGAACTGCAGACTGTCATCCATACCTTTATAAAGGGCATTGAGCAGGTCGGCCAATTCACCGATGAGCGCTGTATAGGACAACAAGTCACCATTTTGTCGGCGTACATCAACGAGAACGCGGTATCTCTCAGGAACGATGCCGGCACCGATAAACTCCTTGAGGAATCCGTTGTACACATCGTCATCGCTGCGCGGGTCGAGGCCACGGGTGACGAGGAGCATACGTGCCTCGAAGAAGACGATATCGGAGAGCAGTTCCTGACGCTCGGCATCAGTAGCAGCTTTCTCGAGATCTCTGCGCTTCCCGCGGATGGTGTCCTGGTCGATGTCGATGATGTCGAAGAGTCCGGCAGAGCACTCAGCCTGTCCGTATTTGACAAGCGAGAACTTCTCGTCGTCCGTGTAGTCATAGTAGAAGTCGGGAGCCTCAGCGAAAGGAGCCACCTGACCATATTTGTTCTTCAGCAGATCCGTGACGACCTTGTTGCCCCGCTCAGCGATATATTCGTAATAGTCTTTATATTCTGCCTTATAGTCAATGACGTCGCGCAGATAATCCTCCACGAAGGCCGGCACGTGCTTGGCAGCGACATATCCGACGGAGAGGTTGATGGCGTTCTTGCCCTTGAGCGGGAGCCAGACGGTGTAGGCCGGATAAGGATCGTCACCGACACGTCCTACACGTCCGCTGAAACCGAGGTCAGCCCATGTGGCGTTGGCGCAGATGTTCGTGCAGCCGTTCATCTTCAGTTCGAAGCCGGGGATGGCATCGAGGTCGAGGTCACTGTTCAATAAGCGCTTCGTGATGGCATCGACGGCTCCTTTCGGCATGCAGATACCGAGACGGCAGGTGTCGGCACCTGTGCAGGAGGTGAGACTCGTGACGACGGCGGGCTCATCAATCTGATAGAGGTCTATCTTCCTGAAGAAACGGTAGATGTCCGGCAGATATTCCCCGGCAATATTACGCACCTGGATCTGTTCCTTCTTCGTGAAGCGGAGGACATCGTCACCATAGTTGTCAAGATAGTCGGCAACCTG
>CALJCU010000419.1 GCA_938023885.1 uncultured Prevotella sp.
GACTTTCCCTTCATTCAGGCGGTCGGTGTCCAGAAAAAGTTGCCGTGAAGGAACATAAATCGAGGCAAAGAAATTGGCAAGGTATAAACTCAGCAACGCCAAAATAATGATGACAATAGAATTACGCAGGCTTCCTTTATCTCTCATGTGTACCCCCCGCAGTCGTTGACTTAGGTGAATTCGCGAGAAAGCTATGATTCGGCACAATTCCAAGCTGTTATGGGAATCTGTGCTTGCCCTCTTTATCCATAAATGATATAGCCGAGATACGCAACGAACGCAATGATGAGCACAATCAGAACCTTGTCGTGCGTAATGACTTCAATCGGATCTCCGTCCGAATCCCCCTCAATGTCCAGGCTGTATTTCATGAGGAGAATCATCAAAAACGGCACAGACCAGATAAACAGAACACTCCCATGCTCTACCGCCCACATTGCATAAAAGACGATGGAAATCGCAAGACAGACGTACATATTTTTGTCCAGAAAGCTGTACGAATAATACCGCAACACCGGCCGCGTCTCTTTTGTACTTCCCTGTCTTGCTATTTCATTTCTGCGCTTTCCCAGTCCCATATAGAAAGCTCCTGTCCATATGGTGAGATACAGCCAAGCCGAGATTGGAATTTGGGTTAAGGCAGCACCGTAAATCACGCGGATAATGAATCCGGAGGCCAAAATAACGACATCAATCAAGGGCTGGTTCTTGAGCCCGAAACTATATGAAACATTCAGCACAAAATAAATCAAGAGCAAAATCAGCCCGGACACGCCTCCCGCAAGATACGATAGCGTCAACGACAGGAACAGGCAAATGCCACCGATTAGTCTGGCTTGTAAGATATTGATACTTCCCTCGGCAATCGGACGGAAGCGTTTCGTCGGGTGAAGACGATCCTTGGGCGCATCCTGTATGTCATTTAAAATATAAACCGTAGAGGATATCAGGCACAACGAAAAAAAGCCGATAAGCGCCGTAGCAAACTTTTCGGTAAACAGAGTCTGATTGAAGAATATCGGTGTGAATACCAATATGTTCTTGAGATAATGCTTAACCCGCAGTAAATCAAGGTATTTTTTCATGCTTTACTGTGCCTCTTTCCGAAAGATTACCTATGCCCCTACAAACCAAACATCAGTCTTTGACACATACAATAAAAGAGCCGTAGATGGTCTTGCAGCCCTTCAGAAGTTCTTATACTTCGAAAAGCCGACAAGACCCTAACGACTCAATTCTAATCCACGCAAACGCTAACTGCACCTCATTTTTGCTTGAACACAAAGAACTTGCTAATCACGTAATTCGAAACTATGACCACAATCTGCGCAATCAACTTCACCAGCATGCTGTTCCACTGCATCTGCTCGATAAATACAAAAAGCATCAGTTCTTCTACACCGAGAGTCAAAAGACGCCCGCTGAAGAAACCGGCCAGCTGTGCCCAGAAGCCCTTGGCCGAATCCGTCGCGGCATCGAAGACCCAGGTCTTGTTCGTAATAAACTGGAACAACACGCAGATAACCCAGTCTACAACATTGGCAAAGAGCGCGCCCCAGCCGAAACGCTTTGTGAAGAGAACAAAGAGCGCCAGATTCAGAAAGACTGCCAGGCCTCCGAAAAAGAGATACAGGAGCACCTCCTTGTGCTGACTGTACCAGGGCTTTAAAATTCGCAGTCCCGGTAAGCCCATCATGCGGTCAAAAATGTCTTCACCTGTGTTTTCCATAATCAACTCCCAAATTCAATACCAAACAGCAAAACCTCAGCTTAGCCCGCTTGGACGGGCACGGGACAGGCAATGCGAATCAAAACTCTGTTTTCCGGTACACATCAAAGCTTGTCAACGCCGAAAATACGGAACTTCTCAGCGTACCGGATTTCTCAGACTCTTAATATCTTTGGTTTCCGCTACAACAGGAATCATATCTGTTGTCTGCTCCTGTTCCTTCTTTGCCATTTACACCTCCATGTTTGAGGTCACAAATTGTGACCTCAAACAACTGTAGTGGTCAACGTTCTTTGTAACGCCACTGCTTAATGGTACACTCCGCTCTCTTTTCAAACGGAGTCAGCTTTGCAGAAACGCCCTCTTCTTGCGGTGCCCCATGGGAATCATGATAGAGTGTTTGAATCCGTTGACACCATAAAAAGCCATCTCAACCCGAACTCCTGCTTATACTCATCAAGGAAACGATATGTCACTAACGATTTCCTTCGCGAAGAATTCCGCTGCTTTTTTTAAGAAGCCCGCATCATTGTTTTGGCATTCTTCGCGATACGAGCGTACCCAGTTGGAAACAGTGGCTCTGGATATGCCGTACTCAGCCACAAGGCTGTCAATCGTGCGTCCATCCTTAATGTGCGCACGAACAACTTTTCGTCTGGTTTCAGCTGATATGCGAGTCATGTATTTTTCTCCTCTGCTGACATTATAATCTATCAGGCAGAGGTGTTACTCACTATGCCACTACAGTACAAATCATCTTTATTTTGGCGTCTCACCTTAATGTCCTTAATCACCCTATAAATTCCGACGCCTTGCCATAGCTGGTAATATAAGCGCCTTTCTGTGCTCTTGTCATTGCAACATAGAGTAGGCACTTTTCTGCAGTCATGCTCTCTGCCTCGGAAACAACATCTGCCTTGTTAATTGCAGACGGCAGCGGCACGATGCGGTTATTTACCGCAGAAACAAATACATACTTGAACTCAAGGCCTTTTACACGGTGCATCGTTGCCACACGAATACCATCGAATGACCGGTCATCGCTCTTATTACGCTTGATGGCATAAGAACGAATTCCTACTTTCGTCAACTGAGCAATATAATCATCTACCAGCTTCTTGGTCCTTGCCACAACGCAGATATCTGTCAATACAATTCCATTTGCCTGCAGATTTTTGATTTCCCTTGCAATGAAATCAAACTCTTCGCTTGCGTTCTTAAAATTCTTGACAACGGGCTTTTCGCCATGTGTCAGCGACTGACATCTGTCCCCCATATCTGTATCATCGTCCAGATCATCAAAGGAGATTCCCTTCAGAAGGGCAAATGCATACCGTCTGATTTCTTCTGTCGTGCGATAGTTGATTTTCAGAATACTACTGCGACCTCGTACATTAATACCGCACTTGGAAAGTGTGGGATGATTTCGATAAATACGCTGATGCGAATCGCCTACAATGAAAAGATCATTTTCATGTTCTTCTCCGGAAAGTGCCCGCAAGAGACGATACGCATTAT
Source organism: uncultured Prevotella sp. (assembly GCA_938023885.1). Classification (GTDB taxonomy): domain Bacteria; phylum Bacteroidota; class Bacteroidia; order Bacteroidales; family Bacteroidaceae; genus Prevotella. The sequence continues at coordinate 3,248 of CALJCU010000419.1, forward strand.
CGCTAAAATCCTGGCCTTCATCGACAATCACATGCGTATATCGCGGACGGCCTCCGGCAGCCAACAAAAGTTTTGTGCTCTCATACATAGCAGTATTGATATCACGAACCTGCTTTTCCTTCATCAGATTCAGATAGTTGTCAAATACCTTCCATATTAACATTCTCTTCTTACGATCTAATCTGGTTCCTCTACCATTTCTAGTAGCCTTAATGTATTTTTCTAAGGAAAGTGCTTCCTGTGCAATTACGACGCGATTCCATTCCTCCTCATAGAAGTTGATGTCGAATTCCAAACCATTGTCAGCCAGAAGTACTGCCTGCTCCCAAAGGGGATCGATTACTTCATCGTAACCGATTTCCGCTGAAAACCCGGTCTCCTTCAGAAATTGATTCACCCAGGCATCCAGGTGGATAACCTCGATTTTACGTAGTTCCTCCAGAGAGCAAATTTTCCTCAGATTCTCACGAATGTCGGCTGCGA
>CALJCU010000420.1 GCA_938023885.1 uncultured Prevotella sp.
GCCCAGAGTTCCTGAAGCTTAGCGATGATTTTCGGATCATCGTTGGGCCTAATCTCTGTACCGTCAGCACGCTTTCCACCTTTATAATAAGTGATGATAGCAGCGAGACCGAAGACAAGACCCTGAGGCAGCTCACCCTTACGCTTGAGGTAAATCTTCACGCCGGGGAGATCACGTGTCTCATATTTCGGGAAGCTGTTGAGCATGATGCTTGTCACCTGATGGTCAACAAACGGGTTCTCGAAGCGCTCGAGGACGTCGGAAGCAAACTTCCGCAGTTCATCCATCGGGAGGTCAAGCGTCTGCATGAGCTCATCAAACTGCACCTTATGGATATATTTGCCGATGACAGGATGCTCGCAGGCATCGCGTACGATGTTCACGCCACTAAGGAAAGCGACAGGTGAGAGCACGGTGTGAGGACCATTGAGCAACGTCACCTTACGAGCATGATAAGGCTTCTCATTGTCGGTGACAAGCACATGAAGACCAGCCTTCTCTGCAGGGAACTCTGCCTTCATCTGATCGGTAGTCATGTTCTCAGCCTTCTCGATGACCCATAGATGGAAGCTCTCAGCTTTCACGACAAGGTTATCCTTGTAGCAGATCTTTTCCTGAATCTCCTTGATGGTATCACGCGGGAATCCCGGAACGATACGGTCTACAAGTGTAGCGCAGACATAGCAGTACTGTGTGAACCACTCCTTAAAGCCTTTGTAGTCGGAGCCCATATCTTCTTTCCACAGTTCGATATACTGATAGATGCAGTCCTTCAGATGGTGGCCGTTAAGGAAGATGAGCTCACAAGGCATGAGGATCATGCCTTTCTTGGGATCACCACGGAACCACTGATAACGGTGGAAAAGCAGCTGCACGAGCTTGCCGGGGTAAGACTTGGCAGGAGCATCCGTGAACTTACAATTGGGGTCGAAGGAAATACCGGCCTCTGTGGTATTACTAATGATAAAACGCATCTCGGGCTGCTCAGCGAGCGCCATAAAAGCCTGGTTCTGTGAATAAGGGTTGATGGCACGACTGACGACATCAATACGCGTGAGCGTGTTGACGGGATGACCATTCTCCTTGCCCTGGAGATTCACATGATAGAGGCAGTCCTGACCGTTGAGCCAGTCGACCATGCCTGTGGCCAGAGGCTGAACGATGACGACAGACGAGTTGAAGTCTGTCTTCTGATCCATGTTGTATACAATCCAGTCTACGAAAGCGCGAAGGAAGTTACCCTCGCCAAACTGGATGATTCTCTCCGGCATCACGCTCTTTGGAGCCGTGCGTCTGTTTAAAGCTTTTAGTTGTGACATTTCTGAATCTGTTTTTATTAATCTGTTAGTCTTATTCTTTATTTACTTTACCAGTGCGTTCTCTGCATTTCTCAATCCGGAGATACCTGTCACGAAGGCCTTGGCGGAACCGAACTTCAGATGGAGGTCGAGACGTACCGGTACGTGGTTCTCATCGTCGGATATATAGAAGTCGACAATCTTCTTCCATCTATTCTCATCATCATCACGGTCCAGATACGCAAGCTTCAGGCAACGATACGTATGACCATTGTCACCCTTGACGTTCACCTTACCCTGATAGCGGAGCTGAGCCGGATAGGTCTTCACACCGTCAACGATGGGGAAGTTGACCACAAACCCATTCTTCCATCCCGCGGGATTAAAGGAGCGGGCGCGCATGAAGATACTCATCATGTCGTATACACATTCGTTGACGGTGCGCTGTGAGTGCACATGCCTACCGTCGTGACGGAGTCTGTGCTGCTTGACATGACACTTCCCGTTGGGATATTTGTAGTACACTTCGTCCACGGTATAGCGCTTTCCCTCGTGCGCTCCTTTACGGTAATAGAGCGGGACCATCTCGAGTGTATTATAGCAGAGCAGCGTGTCGCGCAAGACAAAGAAGCTGTCGGCGCGTTTGTTACTTCTCGTGATGAGACTTCCTCTGTAAACCGGCACACCCTGGAAATGGGTCTGGTCTGTGTCAAAAGAGGCGGTACCTACTTTCACCCATACGAACTTCCAGTTGAAGTAGAGGTTGTAAGACAGGCGCTCACCCGACTTGAATGCAGAGTTATGAAACGTACATTGCGCCGATGCTGACAGGCTGAAGAGCGTCAACATGGCGAGGATAGTTATTTTCAGATGTTTTGTTACGCGTA
>CALJCU010000421.1 GCA_938023885.1 uncultured Prevotella sp.
CCGAAGGGCCACAGCTTATTTTCCGGCTTTGTAGTTGTCAAGACCCTTCTGCAGAAAGTCGAGATAAGCGGGTACATCCTCCTTATAGCTGAATGAGCCACTGAGCGGATTGCCCTCATTGTCGACCGTGACATAGAAAGGCTGGGCATTAGCGCCGAACTTATGACTTTGAAGATAGCTCCACTTGTCACCGACGGTGCGCAGGGTGCGGTGCTGTCCGTTGTCGTTGACCTCTATCGGTTTCGGCAGCGGTGTCTTGTCATCGACGTAGAGAGAGATGAGCACATAGTCTTTCTCGAGTTTCTCAGCCACAGACGGATCGGTCCATACGGCAGCCTCCATTTTACGGCAGTTGACACATCCGAAGCCCGTGAAGTCGAGCATCACCGGTTTGCCCTCAGCCTTGGCGGCGGCCATGCCGGCCTCATAGTCTTTATATTTAGCCTCTACAACATGGTTGTTAAGGTTGAAGTCCTGTGTCGTAATAGGTGGAGCGAAAGCTGACACAGCCTTACAGGGAGCGCCCCACAGACCTGGAATCATATAGATGGCGAAGGCGAAGGAGCAGAGGCCGAGCATAATGGCAGGCACTGGCATCGGCTTCTGAAGGTCGCCTCCGATAGCATCCTGCTGGAACTTCAGCCCCCCCACGAGGTAAGCACCGAGAGCACTGAAGATGACGATCCACAAAGCGAGGAACACCTCACGGTCCATGATATGCCAGCCGTAGGCGAGGTCAGCCACAGAGAGAAACTTCAGTGAGAACGCAAGCTCGACGAAGCCCAGCACCACTTTGATCTGGTTCATCCACAACCCGCTCTTCGGGCTCTTCTTCATCAGAGCGGGGAACATGGCAAAGAGAGCGAAAGGTACTGCCAGAGCAATGGCGAAGCCGAACATACCGATGGCGGGAGCGAGCCAGTCGCCCGAAGTGACGGTCTGCACGAGCAGCAGGCCGATGATTGGTGCGGTGCATGAGAAGCTCACGAGCACGAGCGTAAAAGCCATCAGGAAGATGGAGATGAGGCCTGTCGTGTTGGATGCCTTGCTGTCCACCTTGTTAGCCCAACTGTCGGGTAACTTGATCTCGAACCACCCGAAAAAGCTCACAGCGAAGATGACGAGCAGCAAGAAGAGGAAGATGTTGAAGACAGCGTTGGTAGAGAGCGCGTTGAGTGTTGACGGACCGAAGACTGCCGTTACGCCGATCCCCAAGGCGAGATAGATGACGATGATGGATATGCCATAAATGACGGCATCGCGGATGCCACGCTTCTTGTTGTCTTTCGAACGTTTGAGGAAGAAGCTGACAGTCATCGGGATGATAGGCCAGATGCACGGCATGACCAATGCCAACAAACCACCTGCTATTCCCATCAGGAAGATGTAGAGCAGTGAATGGTTTGCGATGTCGTTAGTACCGCCAAACTGCTGAAGCTGGCTGATGACGGGCTTCCACAGTGCGTCCTTGTCAGCTTGAGAGAGGGAAGCGGCTGCGGCAGAATTGACCTGGGCCGCGGAGTCAGCCTTCAGAGAGTCAGCAGAGGCTGCCAGGGCAGTGGCATCAGCCGTGCCGCCTACGGTTTTGCCGTCTACTGTCTTGCCGTTCTGCGCTGCGTCCCGCGAATCATCGTTTTTTTTTACGTCGTTGGCCACAGCGGGGCTCTTGCCGGCTTTCTCGATATTGACATCTGTCGGCGGCATGCAGTTCTGATCGTTGCAGGCACCGTACTCGAGGTATGCGTCGATCTTATAGTTCGGCTTGGTGAACTTCACTTTCTGCACAAACTCTACGCTGCCCTCGAAATAACGCAGGGTCATGCCAAAGAGCTTGTCGTAGCTCTTGATTTCATGACCACGGGGCTGAAGCTTTCCAACGAGCTGGACACCGTCGAGCTTGTTGACGTTGAATGTGGCGGAGATGGGGCCATCGGCGCCGAGACCGGTACTGTAGACGTGCCATCCCTTGTTAATTCTACCTGTAAAAATGATTTCGCCCTCTGCCGTGTCGTCTGTCTTCAGTGCAGAAGAGAACTTCACAGGATCAAGCATTTGAGCGTTGGTCGTGATGGTGACGAGCATCAGCAGAGCCAGGGTCATCCATTTTTTCATTTCTGTTTGAGTCTCCTTACTAGATATGATTTTCTTGTTCTTTTTATTACTAATACGCTTTCACGACTGTTTGGGATATCGGAGATCTTGATTATTATTATTTAACTCATTTATGACATGATTCCTATCCATCGTAGGATATCATTGAGGTTGGCAATAATCATCAACAAGACGAGAAGCGTGATGCCGATATACTCAGCGCGGATAAGGAACTTCTCCGAAGGCTTGCGGCGTGTGATGAGCTCATAGAGCAGGAACAGCACGTGACCGCCGTCGAGGGCAGGGATAGGAAGGATATTCATGAAGGCGAGGATGATACTCAGGAACGCTGTCATCATCCAGAAGGCATGCCAGTCCCACGTCTGCGGGAATAGAGAACCAATGGCACCGAAGCCACCGAGACTCTTGGCGCCTTCAGCCGTGAATACATATTTCATGTCGCTCACATAACCTGCGAGCACGTCCCAGCCATATTTGATACCGGCGGGGAAACTGGCCAGAAAACTGTAGTTGACATGTGTCACCTTATTGCGGTAGAGATATTCGGGACCGCCCACGGCGAAGCCGAGCTTGGCATCGGGTGTGAGCATTGTCGTGATCGTATCTGCCTTGCCTCTGGTCCCGGCCTTCTCGATGATGAGTGATATGGTACGCAGACGCAGACTGTCGCGGCGGGAACTCGTTGCGGCAAGTTCATCATTGATGACGCCGATGGCCCCCGTGAACTCATTGTAGGAGTCGACAGGCTTGCCATTGACGGCGAGAATTCTGTCTCCTTTCCGCATGCCGGCCTTCCAGGCCGGTGTCTCGACGGAGTCCTTACTGTCCTCTGTCACAGGCATGCACTGAAGCACAGTGTCGGCCACGGCAGGGACGAAGGGACGCACGAACTGTGGCGTCGTCTTCAGCATGTTGAGCAGGTTGATGTTGCCCGGGAGGTTGACGCGTACCTTTTTGCCTCCACGCAGCACGTCACAATACCGGGCTTCGGAGAGGTCGCGGAAGACGTCGGCATTGAAGTCCTTGAAAGCACGGATATTGGTGCCAAGGAGGATGTCATGGTCCTTGAAACCGTACGACTTGGCTTCTTTGTTGAACTTCATGCCCATGGACATGTCGGCCACACGGATATAGCTGTCGCCCCAGTGGAACATGATCATCGAATAGATGAAGAGGGCAAGGATGAAGTTGACCGTCACACCGGCCACCATGATGATGAGACGCTGCCAGGCGGGTTTCGTACGGAACTCCCAAGGCTGCGGATCACGTTTCATCTGCTCGGTGTCCATGCTCTCATCGATCATGCCGGCTATCTTACAGTAGCCGCCGAGCGGGAGCCAGCCCATGCCGTATTCGGTATCACTGTTGCGGGGCTTGAAGCTGAAAAGCTTGCCGCTCCACTTGCCGATGGCGACATCGAAGAAGATAAAGAACTTCTCCACGCGCACGCCGAACATCTTCGAAGCGAGCATGTGACCACCTTCGTGAAGGAGCACCAACAGTGAGATGGAGAGGATGAACTGCAGGAGTTTTATGAGGAATACTTCCATTGGATATTATCGTTTGTATTATGCCTTATTGGGTTTCAATAATGATGTTGCGATTTTCCGTGCCTCGGTATCGGTTTCGAAATAGGTGTCGAGGCCGGGTGTCTTGTCGAATGTCGCCTGCTTCATGGTCTTCTCAATGACGTCTGCCATGCCGAGGAACGAACATTCGCCACGGCGGAAGGCAGCGTTGGCCACCTCGTTGGCGGCATTGAGGATACACGGCATGTTACCACCCTCATGGATGGCATCGTAAGCCAGGCGGAGGCAGGGGAACTTCTCCATATCAGGCTTGAAGAACTCGAGCTTTTGCACTTTGAAGAGGTCCAGGCGGTCGCCTCGCAGGTTCAGTCGCTTGGGGAAGGAGAAGGCATACTGTATCGGCAGACGCATGTCGGGTACGCCGAGCTGCGCCTTCACGGATCCGTCCTTAAACTGTACACCACTGTGGACGACACTCTGGGGATGGACGAGCACCTCGATGCGGTCGGCAGGCACGCCGAAGAGCCATTTAGCCTCCATGACCTCGAAACCTTTGTTCATGAGTGAGGCAGAGTCGATTGTGATCTTTGCACCCATCTTCCATGTCGGATGACGGAGGGCGTCGGCAGCGGTCACTGTCTTGAGCTGTTCGCGGGTATAATTGCGGAAAGGTCCGCCGGAACAGGTGAGAAGGATCTTATCCGCCTCGTTCATCTCCTCGCCCACGAGGCACTGGAAGATAGCAGAGTGCTCGGAGTCGACAGGCAGCAGGTCGACATGATACTGCTGCACGAGGTTGAGGATGAGTTCACCGGCAACAACGAGTGTCTCTTTGTTGGCGAGGCATATCTTTTTGTGGGCTTTGATGGCTCGTATCGTAGGCTCGAAACCGGCAAAGCCGACGAGGGCTGCGAGCACCATGTCGATGGGCCCGGCCTCTACTATCTCGTATAAGGCTTTATGTCCGGCATAGACTTTCACACCGGTGTCAGCGAGGCGTGTCTTGAGGTCCTCATAGTAAGTCTCATTGGCGATGACCACGGCGGCGGGATGGAATTGCAGAGCCTGCTCCGCGAGCTTCTCCCAACTGTCATTGGCTGTCAGCGCATAGGCCTCATAGAGGTCAGGATGCTGGCTGATGATGTCGAGTGCCTGTGTGCCGATGGATCCCGTGGACCCGAGTATGCATATCTGTTTCTTCATGATATCGTATTATATTTCCAGCAACCCATCGGGGATATCCACGGTGATGGTCTGCTGTCTCCTGTCTATCTTTTTGATCAGTTCATGACTTGCGGGGATGAGGACCTCACCGGAGGGAGCCGAGATTACGAACAGGAGGTTGGCGGTAGAGTCGTCGATGTCCTTGATGGTACCCACGACATGACCGCTTGCCGCATCCACGAGCTTGAAGCTGTTGAGCTCCGTCTTCGACACGGTATCGTCGTCATCTGCATGGTCACGCGGAAAATAGACATCACAGCCGGTCAGCGACATCGCCTGCTCCAGTGTGTCGATACCCTCGAACTTCATCAAGGCCCTGACACCGGAACTGAACCGGTACCCCTTTTTTATAAAGAAAGGTACGAGCAGTCCGTCAATCATGATGAAGAGGTAGTCGGCATCCTCGCGGACGAAGCTGTCATCATCGAACGAGAAGGCTATCTCCCCTTTCACACCATGCGGTTTGCCAAGGGTGCCAATGCGGTAAACATCGTTTAATGTAATCATTATTCCTCTACGCGCTGTATGTTTGCGCCGAGCCTGTTGAGGCGTGTCTCTATATCCTCGTAGCCACGGTCTATCTGACCGATGTTCTCGATGCGGCTTGTGCCTTTCGCACTCATAGCTGCGATGAGCAGGGCGATACCCGCACGGATATCAGGACTCGTCATGTGGCCGGCACGGAGCTGGATGCGGTGATCCTGACCCACGACAACGGCACGGTGAGGGTCACAGAGGATGATCTGTGCACCCATGTCGATGAGCTTGTCGACGAAGAAGAGACGGCTCTCAAACATCTTCTGATGGATGAGCACAGTGCCGCGCGCCTGTGTGGCGACGACGAGAAGTACGGACAACAGGTCGGGTGTCAGGCCCGGCCAGGGGGCATCGGCAAGGGTCATGATGGTGCCGTCGAGGAACGAGTCGACGACATAATGCGCCTGGTGGGGGATGACAAGGTCGTCTCCTTCCTCCTTCACCTTCACGCCCAGACGGCGGAAGGCATCGGGGATAGGACCGAGGTTACGCAGCGATACATCCTTGATGCGCAGGCCGTTGCCTACCATCGCTCCCATGCCGATGAACGAGCCTACCTCAATCATATCCGGCAGGATACGATGCTCGGCACCATGGAGATGATCCACACCCACGATGGTGAGGAGGTTACTGGCGATGCCGGAGATGTTTGCTCCCATCCGGTTGAGCAGATGGCAGAGTTGCTGGATATAAGGCTCGCAGGCTGCATGGTAGATGGTCGTTGTGCCTTTCGCCATGACAGCCGCCATGATGATGTTGGCGGTACCTGTGACGGAAGCCTCGTCAAGCAGCATATAGGTGCCTTTCAGACGGTAGCCGTGAATCTGATAGACGTTACGCGCCTCGTCGAACACAAATTTTGCCCCGAGGTTCCTGAAGCCAAGAAAGTGGGTGTCGAGACGTCGCCGTCCAATCTTGTCGCCTCCTGGTTTGGCGACAGTCGCCTTGCCAAAGCGGCCGAGCAGCGGACCGTACATCAGCACGGAGCCACGGAGCTTTGAGCATTTCTGTACGAACTCCACGCTGTCGAGGAAGTCGAGTTTGACATCATCTGCCTGGAACGTGAAGTCGTGCGGTGAATTGCGTGTCACCTTAACGCCCACATCCTGCAACAGACGGATGAGGTTGTTGACATCGAGAATATCCGGCACATTCGTGATGCGCACGGGGTCACCGGTAAGCAGCGAGGCGCAGATCACCTCAAGGGCCTCGTTCTTAGCACCCTGGGGAGTGATGGTTCCCTCAAGCTGATGACTGCCTTCAATGATGAATGACTGCATAGATTCTTATTCTATGGAATTATTTCTTCTTGCGCCTCTTTCCACTGTTGTTGGCCGCTGGCACGGGTGTGGCACCGACCCGTTCAAACTTGAAGTGGTTTAGGTCGAGCTGAATCTTCCCGTCGGTGAAGTGAGCGAGGTCATCAGCCACTTTCTCGTCATCGGCTAGGCCGTGTCCCCACTGTACAAGGTCACGTTTCATCTGATTGGCAGTGAGTGCCGCGAGCTCGTCGCGTTCTGTTCCGGGCTCCATGGTCTTGAGCTTGTCGAAGAGCTCAAACACTATACGTCCGTAGTGACGCACGGGAATCCTGCCGGTCTCATATTTGACAGGCTGTGGCTTTTCGCCCATGGCCTTGGCTTTTGACACGTCAACGGGCCAATCGATGTCGAGCTTGAAGTCACTGATGACAGCGAGCTGATCCCACAGTTTCTGCTCGTAGTTGTCGGTCTGTGCCAGATGCGGATTCATCCGCAGCATCGTGTCGATGATGGTATAGGCACAGTTGAGTCGTTTCTTGCGCTCAGGGATAGTCATGCAGTAGTCGACCATCTTTTGCACCTCACGTCCGTATTCGGGCATGATAAGTTTCCCGCGCCGGGTGTTATAGTCTAATCCTGGAATGTTCATGTTCTTTCGTTATGGAATAAGAGATTACAGCAGCTTACGCGGCAGTTTTGCCACGAAGTTCTTCAGATAGAACGGTACGAAGTAAGCCACGTCTTCGAACTTCTGCTCCGCCATGCGCTTCTCGGCGAGCGGCAGCATGTTCTTGGCCAATGGCTCTATTCCTTCAATGAAATGTGCGTTGGGATGCTTGATGATGTCCTTGCATTTCATAGCACCGTCACCGAGAAAATAGACGGAACCTCTGTCAAGCCATTCCTTGTAGGTATCAGCCTCCACGACATCGGCGTGGATAGGGCGCACCTCATGCAGCGAGTGGTCGAAGAGTTGGGCGTAGACCTCCATACGGCGGGCATCAAGCATTGGGCAGAGCAGTGCGTTCTCTTCTTGAATCATCTCGCGCAGCAGTACGGGCACACAGAGAATCTCGAGTGTCGGCACGCTGAGGAGCCTGATGCCACGGCCATAGCAGATACCTTTG
>CALJCU010000422.1 GCA_938023885.1 uncultured Prevotella sp.
TTCGCTAAAAAGCTCTTGTTGATAAGCGTAGACAGCAACAACTCAAGACTTTTATAAAGGTCTATAATATGGCAGTAGACTCCATCAATAATAATGGTCTTCAACATTATGCCGCTGTCATCACCAAGTATACGGGTGCTGATAGCAAGACGATAAAGGCGTTGCCACAGTTGAGATTCAGCCATGTCGCTCCTCCAAGGATGCATGACATTGCCATAGCCAAAAGATATTAAAACAGCTTATGACCAGACTTGATTCTTCTAATTGGAAAGATTATATCCGCCTGATAGCGGTATTCCAAAACCAACTGTCAGACAATCTTCCGCTTGGTACCGTCTTGAAGGATACCATTAAATTGATGACTGATTTTTCGATTACTGTCAATGACGAGTTGGAGGACATCAGCAACAGTTATCACATGATGAGCGATTACATGCTCCGTGGGTATCAGGACAGTCAGCGTGATAGTTTATACCGCCAACTTTCTCGAAAGCTTTACCGTTTTTTGTCCAATTCGTTGCTTCAGGCACGTATAAAATTCGATTCCTCCTTGGCCCCTCTCTTATCAAGCAGAACAAGCAACCGTCAGCTTGATACAGAGGGTCTTCGCGCAAGCCTTGAATCTTTTGTCTCTGATATGGCCTTGTTGACCCTTGAGCCTGAATCGAAAATGACTGCGAAAAGTAAAGACCTCTACAAAGAACGGCTTGCTGTTGTTTCCAAGGCTTTCCAAGAAATAGTTGTTTCAGGTCAATGGAGCAATGAATATGCTACAGATGTGACAGCATTGATCCTCTCTCCAACAATTGATATTACAGATGCTCTGACATTGTGTGCTGCCGTAATGATGGCAGCTCTTCTGTCACCGGATCCCGTAAAGGTGATGATGCTTCTTAAGATATATAAAGAAGCAACAGATGAGAAATTGAAGCAGAGAGCACTTGTCGGTTGGGTATTTGCCCTTGACAAAGGCGACTATAGGTTGTTTCCTGAAATCTCTCAAAATATCGGCCAACTGTTGGACAATGCTGATTTCCGTGAAGAACTTATCCAGCTGCAAATGCAGATCATATATTGCCTGACAGCTGAACAAGATACACAGACTATAGAGCGAGATGTCATTCCGAATATCATGAAGAATCAGAACCTTGAGATGACCCGGTTCGGCATCAGAGAAAAAGAGGAAAACCCAATGGACGAGATTCTTCATGGCGATAACAGTGACCGGAAGATAGAAGAGATAGAGCAGAGCATGCGTAAAATCACTGATATGCAGAAACATGGTGCGGACATCTACTTTGGTGGTTTCTCAAAAATGAAACGCTTCGGCTTCTTCTTTACCCTGTCTAATTGGTTCACGCCTTTCTATATCCAGCATCCGGGGCTAGAGCACGTCTCTTCTGAGATAAGGAATGCCCGGTTCATGTCTACTCTGTTGTCAAGCATGCCGTTCTGCGATTCCGATAAATACAGTTTTGCATTGGCGATGTCAACGGTTTATGCGCAACTGCCTGACAATATCACAAAGATGTTGAGTAACGATAATGTAACCATGGAAGTTCCCGGAGCAGAAGGAATTATAGATACGCCTGCTTTCTATCGTCGCCAGTACCTGCAGGACCTCTATAGGTTCTTTCGTATTAATGACAGTCGCCGCGCTTTCAGAGATCCGTTCAGTAATAAAGACAATAAGCTTTTCCTTGATAATCCTGTTTTTGCAGGTTCTATGCATGACGGAGCAATAAGTGTTGTCACGTTTCTTTTGAAACGCAGACTCTTTGTTGAAGCAAAGGTTTTACTGAACGCCTATTTTGATGAGAACAGACTGAATGACAATTTATTGGCAGCACGCATAGCTCTAAGGGAAGGCTATTATGATAAAGCTGAATCCCTGTTCGCAAAAGCCTATGATATGGAAGATGGCAAAGAAAAGGCCCTGAAAGGTTATGCTTTGGCCTCTTTCCGATGCGCTCACTATACTCAGGCCTCAAGATTATACAGGCAATTGTCCGTCCTCTTCCCAGACAAAGAACTCTATCCCATGAATGAGGCTATCGCGCTCATCAATGATGATAAGGCAGAAGAGGCTGTGAAGATTTTGTATGAACTTTATTATAAGGATCAGAACAATTCCGATATCAAGCGAGTACTTGCTTGGGGAATGCTCTGTACGAAACAACTTGAGAAGGCTGATAAGCTCTACCATGAACTGTTAGCCTTGGACAAGCCTGAAGCAGCCGATTATCTGAATGCCGGATACTGTGCATGGTTCATGGGAAAAGGTGAAGGGGCTGCAATGCTATTTCTAAAAGCAGAGGCAGAACTTTCTGACAAGACTCTTGTAGACAAATTCAAGGAAGATGCTTCCTTGCTCGATTCTTACGGCATAGATGCCACAGACCGCATTATCATGGCCGGTATATAAGAGACCAAAAGCCGGCTTTTGAAAGTCAGCTTTTATGTTTATCTACTATGGAGTTTATCCATTCATAGACGCGAGGAATTCCATATTGTTGCGGGTGCGTTCCATGCGGTCATGGATGGTGTTCATTGCCTCAATAGAATTCATATCAGCGATATACTTACGCAGAATCCACATGCGGTCAAGGGTTGTCTTGTCCTGAAGGAGATCATCACGACGTGTACTTGAAGCCACGAGATTGACAGCCGGGAAGATACGTTTGTTGGAAAGGCTGCGGTCGAGCTGAAGCTCCATGTTACCTGTTCCCTTAAATTCCTCAAAGATGACTTCATCCATTTTGGAGCCGGTATCGATAAGTGCGGTAGCAACAATCGTTAATGAGCCGCCACCTTCTATATTACGTGCGGCACCGAAGAAGCGCTTCGGCTTTTGCAAAGCATTGGCATCAACACCACCGGTGAGAACCTTGCCGGAGGCAGGTGATACGGTGTTGTAAGCACGTGCCAGACGCGTGATTGAATCGAGGAAAATGACGACATCATGTCCGCATTCCACCATGCGCTTTGCCTTCTCCAGCACAATACCCGCAATCTTTACGTGGCGCTCGGCAGGTTCATCGAAGGTTGAGGCTATCACCTCAGCATTGACGGTGCGTGCCATATCTGTGACCTCCTCAGGACGCTCATCAATGAGAAGCATCATCAGGTAAGCCTCCGGATGGTTAGCTGCAATGGCATTGGCGATATTCTTCATCAGGATGGTCTTACCAGTCTTAGGCTGTGCCACGATAAGTGCACGCTGACCTTTACCAATAGGAGCAAAGAGATCAACAATACGTGTGGAGAGGTTTGTCGTAGCGGGATCACCTGTCAGGTTGAACTTTTCGTCCGGGAAAAGCGGAGTAAGGTTCTCAAACGGTACTCTGTCTCTTATCTCATCAGGACGGCGTCCGTTAATGGAGACAATGCTTGTCAAGGGGAAGAATTTCTCCCCCTCATGTGGCGGACGTACACGTGCTTCAATCACGTCACCGGTCTTCAGACCATAGCGGCGTACCTGGTTATTGGGGACATATACATCATCAGGAGATGAGAGGTAATTGTAATCGCTGGAACGGAGGAAGCCATAGCCGTCAGGCATTACTTCCAATACACCATTGGCAGAAATAAGATCTGTAAAATCGAAAGGCTCCGGTTCGTCCTCCAGTTCTTCTTCATTCACCGGAGACATCTCTTCCATACCCTGCGGCTGTTCTTGAGTAAATGAAGAGCCCGTTGTGGGATGATCAAACATGTCATAGTTTGGGGTAATGCCTTGGTCTTCCACGGGTAAGTCAACGACTGTGATGTAATCTGTTCCATCTCCGGGGTCACCCTCCCATACAGCGCCGGTGTTATTCCCTTCGGCAGCAGGTATTCCGCTCTGATTACCTTCTTCAGCCGGGGCCTCATCAGCAGTGTCTTCTTTCATTTCTTCCTTTGCTGTCTCGTTATGGGCATTAATCTTCTCTTGAAATAAGGCAATCTTGTTAGTTCCCTCTTCAGGAGCAGCCTCTCCCACTGCTGGAAGACGGTTTTGAACATTATCTGTTGTCTGTGTGTCATCTGATGTTGCTTCTTGAGCAGAATTGTTTCTTTTCGAATCATTGTTCGATTCCGGCGCTGCTGCAATCTGCTGTTTGAGTGCAGCAATCCGTCCCATCAGATCACGCTCTTTCTTTGTTTTAGGCCCTCTGTGTTTAGGCTGATTTCTGAGTATCTCCTCCAGCTGAGCAAGAAGCTTCTCCGGGTCAGTGTTGTCTTGGAACAATGATTTATTCCGGTCCTTTGCCTGTGCGTCACGGTCTCGCTTACGGCGGTTGTCGCTAATGGGATTTTTGCTACCCTCAACTTCTGCCTGCCTGTCAAGAATGGCATAGACAAGATTCTCCTGGTTACCGTAATCGTCCGGATTAAGCTCAAGAGCCTTCGCGATGTCTGCAAGTTCTTTTGTGCTCTTGACAGATAATTCGTCTTTGCTATACATATATTGTATAAAAAATGGTGTTGAAATAGGTTCGATTACTTGCAATGCATCAAAATCGGAAGGAATGCCAGTAGCTTATGTTAGCGAGATGGCGCATAA
>CALJCU010000423.1 GCA_938023885.1 uncultured Prevotella sp.
GGTTCCCATGAAAGGTCACCGGGGTTGGCGGAATATCCGTCGAGTACAACAATGTTTTTCATACAGTATTCCAATTTTAAATATTATTCTTTTAAATGTTTTATTTATTGTGTTACCCAAACACCTTATTGCGACGTGCGACGTTGCAACATTTTGGTATTGTCTGTGGAGATATCTTGTTGACATCAGCATCACCTGGTGCAGTGGCCGGTACAAGACTGGCCACCGCACTACTTGTATCTGTCACCCCAGCACTGTAGCATCCGCTGATAGAGCTTTTCCTCTGCGGGCGAGTGCTGGGCATGCCAGAAGCGCTTGTCTTTCAGCGCATCAGGGAGATACTGCTGAGACGTGAAGTTACCCGGGTAGTTGTGCGGATATTTGTAGCCGTCGTGATAGCCCAACTGCGCCATAAGCTTTGTCGGCGCATTGCGAATAGGCAGCGGTACAGGCTGATTGCCACTCTTTTTAACTTCTTCAAGCGCTGTGTTGATGCCCATATAAGCCGAGTTGCTCTTTGGACTTGTAGCCAGATAAACCACAGCCTCGGCAAGAGGGATACGTCCTTCTGGCCATCCTATCTTCATCACAGCATCGAAAGCAGCATTGGCAAGAAGGAGAGCATTGGGATTGGCCAGTCCGATGTCCTCAGCGGCGGAGATAACGATACGGCGGGCGATGAACTGTGGATTCTCACCCCCTTCTATCATTCTCGCCATCCAATAGAGTGCCGCATCAGGATCGGAGCCGCGGATACTCTTGATGAAAGCAGAGATGATGTCATAGTGCATGTCACCTTGCTTGTCGTAGGCAAGTGGATTAGTCTGCAACTCTTCCTCCACACACTTATCGGTGATAACGATATCGTCACTGTCGGCAGCATCGACCATGAGCTCAAGGATATTGAGTAATTTGCGCGCATCGCCACCGCTATAGCGCATCATGGCATCCGTCTCCTTCAGCTCGATGTGTCTCTTCCGGAGCTCCGTGTCTGTTGATACCGCTCTGTCAAGAATTTTCTGTAAGTCAGCTTTGTCGAGAGACTTCAGTACATAGACCTGGCAACGGGAGAGAAGCGGGCGGATCACTTCGAAAGAGGGGTTCTCTGTCGTGGCACCGATGAGCGTTACGACACCACGCTCCACAGCCCCAAGCAACGAGTCTTGTTGCGACTTGGAGAAACGGTGGATCTCGTCAATGAAGAGGATCGGTGAGGCATTGTTGAAAAAGCGCCCGCTCTTAGCTTTCTCTATGACCCCACGCACGTCTTTCACTCCGCTTGTCACGGCACTGAGGGTATAGAACGGCACTTTCATTTCTGAGGCTACAATCTCTGCCAGTGTCGTCTTCCCTACTCCCGGTGGTCCCCAGAGAATGAACGACGACACCCTGCCGGTCTCAATCATCCGGCGCACTACCCCACCCTGTCCGGCAAGATGTTCCTGCCCCACATAATCATCAAGTGTGCGCGGACGCATACGTTCAGCTAATGGTTCCATGATAATTTCTAATATTACAAAGGCCTTACAATGCGGATGCCCAAGGCTGAGGTCTGTTTGGAGAGATAGGTACGCAGAAGATTATGGTCCTCTACGACTTTATGGCAGAGCGAGGACGCATGGAGCATGTGGAGACCATCCTTGTGCCAGGCAGCAATGCCTATATGGCTGATCTCCAATCCTTTCTTTGTTGTCACGATAGCGATGATATCACCATTGTGAATAGTCCTCCGCAACAGACTGCTGTTAGTGACGGAATTCCTGGGAATATAGCGTGGCCTGGTACCCGTTATACTTTTCTCCATTCCAGCAATCCGCCTGACCCATTGAGGCTTGCCTTTCAGCATGGGGTAACTCCCGAGGTGTGTCGTCATATAATCGGCATTCACGGTTTGCATGTCAGAGAACGGAGGATTGGGCGACTGAATATTTGCCACGATTCTTTCCCTGGTGTTCTCCTGAATCCAGTAGGTGAAATAATGCTGCCGGGTCGGATAAGAGACTACGCCGTTTTTATAGCGTATTTGCCGTAAATTGCTACAGTAGCCGGCAAAGGTCTGCTGCTCTTTAACCATGCTTCTCGACAATGCCAGCACAGTCTCCACATACGTGGTACAGTCGAGCTGACGAAGGTTGACGACAAGCTTTTCCTGCGCGTTCTTCTCCAGTGTCTTGGCCACATAAGGCACGCCACGCAGCTCGCGGCCAAAGAACAGCATGTAAGAAGCTACCGACTTGTCTTTCAGCGTTCTGGCTTTCTTCATCAAAGCCACGACACGCAAAGAGTCCGCCTTGGTATAATCCACCCCCTGGGCCAAGATATTGACCGTCAGCAGCAAGGAGAATATCGTTATGATCTGTTTCTTCATTTCTTACTGTGTTTTTTACGATAACTGCCTTTTAATCCAAAATTATATCCTACATAGACATACACGTTGCCAAACGTCGAACTGGCGGAGAATTTTGATTTATGGTAGGTGTACGTATGGAAGACGGCACTTGCCCCGGCATACCACCGCATATTATTCCATACGATGCCGGTTCTTCCTACACCGTCAACCATAAGGTTCTTAAAGTCAAAGCTGCGGAAGAAATCCTTAGGGGAATTATTGGCTGTTCCCTTCAATTGCTTATAGGCCAAAGCCAATTGCATAGAGATGTCGAAGAGCCAGTTGTGTGCAAACACCCAGTTGTAAGCATAGCCGCCACTGAGAGAGAAGTCGGTATAATCGATATCGGTGGAGTGCATGCTGGTATCAGCCACCGCTACCGAGGTCCCCGCCCCTACGAGATCATCCATGAGTTGATGAAATTTATCCCAGTCGACATTCAGCGTGTGACGCGAATAGTTCATGCCGGCAAGTGCCGTGCCCGTTGAGCGGCGCTGAACAGTGCTCTGACTGTAAGCAGCGGGATAGGAGAACTTACTGTGGTTAAAAATATAATAAACGTTGAATCCTCGTTCCGATGTCTCAAAACCATCGAAGTAAACCTTCTTCATGGCATTGTTCACCGTCTCGTTCCCGAAGTTCACCCCACTGATGCGATAGTTGTCTCCCGACTTGCGGTAGAAGAGGTCTACGCCAACTTGTGGGGCATAAAGACTGAGCGCCAGTGCCTCACGAGCCTCATTCTTCAGTCGTTTTAAGTCAATGGTGTAGCCTAAAAAAACGAAGCGCCAACCGAAGTAAGGCCCTAACTTATAGGATGGCTCCGGAGCGAAGACTGCCGAGTGGTCATCCTTCAGTTTCAACGTATAGCCCTCAAAGCTCGTCGTGTTTTGGAGCATGACGGTGAAGCTGTATTTCTGCGGCTCGATATAGTTGGTGTCTACCCGTGAGAAATTGCGTATCATCCTCCGGAATGCAGACAGCTTCTTCTTGGGGACAGTCGGTATCGTGTCCGCAGAAGCGATGCCTGAGAGGGCGGCTGTAAAGATTACCAATAAGGATAAGGTACGCATCAAGTTCAGAACTTTCCCAGGATACGGTCCATCACCCAATTGACCGGGGTAGCACTGACTGATGTGGCTGTACAGGTATCTATGCCTTGCAGATGATGGATGACGGAAGTGATGATAGGCAACTGCACATAAGGGGGATTGGGTACAATAATGCTTCGTGATCCAGAGTTATTGACCAGCTGGATGGGGTCATAGTTATATACACTAAAAGAGAGTATGCCCTTGTCGCCTATCACCGTTATGCGGTCGGCCTTGGCGCTCTCATGTCCCACGAAACACCAGGACGCACTGCCCGAGATGCCACTGTCAAAGATGAACACTGCCGAGATAGTATCCTCTGCCTCATAGAGATGCTCGCGGTTCGTGGGATAGCCATGGGCTCGGACAATGATTCCGAAGAGTTCTTGGAGCAAATCAAGCTGATGGGGTGCCAGGTCATAGAAATAGCCGCCGCCGGAGATGTCGGGCTGTAACCGCCACGGTTTTGAGGACGAGGCACTGTAATCCAGGTCACGTGGAGGCACGGCAAACTGCAGCTGCACAGTGAGCACCTTGCCAATACCGTCAGAGGCGATAATGTGCCGCACCCTGTTGAAATAAGGCAGATAGCGGCGGTAGTAAGCCACGAAGCAGGGCACGCCTGTCTGCTCGCTGATGCGGTTGACGCGGATACAGTCTTCATAGTTGGCCGCCAATGGTTTCTCCACATAGCACGGTTTGCCTGACCGCATGCACATGACGGCATATGTAGCATGGGAGGACGGCGGCGTGGCGATGTAGACGGCATTGACATCGGGGTCGTCGATGAGCTCCTGAGCATCGGTATACCATTTTGGTATGTTGTGCCGCTGCGCATAGGCTTTCACATGCTCTCCGTTACGGCTCATCACAGCCACGACACAGGACCCCTCAACCTCATTGAAAGCAGGTCCTGATTTCTTCTCCGTGACCTCCCCGCAGCCGATGAATCCCCATCGTATTTGTCTCATGCTAAATTACGATCGTTATTCTCATCCAATGCAGTGGCCGGTACGGGACCGGCCACTGCACTAATATCTTATGCCAGACCGAGGCTCTTCTTGATGGCCTCAATCTTCTCCATTCCCTTCCTGTCAAGAGCCTCATACTCCGAAGCGTCGTGCATCACGCCCTTGACCTCGATATAGAACTTAATCTTCGGCTCTGTGCCTGAGGGACGCACGCTGACTTTCGTATCATCGCCGCAGAACCACTGCAGCACATTGCTTGTCTCAGGCATGACGAGCTTCGTCCTGTTGCCCTTGTCGTCAACAGCCTCAAGCGTCTTGTAGTCTTTCCACAGCACGACCTTAGAGCCGCCAAGCTCCTTCGGCGGATTGGCGCGGAAGTCGGCCATCATCTTCTGTATCTCCTCGGCACCGGCCTTGCCCGGACGCTCCACATTGACCGTGAACTCCTTGGAGAAGCCGTACTCCTTATAGATATCCATCAGGATGTCATAGAGAGACTTTCCCTTATCCTTGGCGTAAGCGCAGATCTCAGCCAGCAGTGAGCATGCCGACACAGCGTCCTTATCGCGGACAAAGTCCTCAGCCAGAAAGCCGTAGCTCTCCTCGCCGCCACCGATATACTGCTGCCTACCTTCAGAGAGCCGGATTTCACGGGCAATCCATTTGAAGCCCGTGTAGCAGTCGCGCATCTCCACACCCTGCTTGTCTGCAATCTTTTTGATGAGCTCCGTCGTCACAATAGTCTTGACGATGAAGTCAGTCGGCTTCAGCAGGCCCTTAGCCTTACGGTTGGAGATGATGTACCACAGGAAGATCATGCAAGTCTGGTTGCCGTTGATGAGCACCCACTCGCCCTTGTCGTTCTTGCAGGCCATGCCCACGCGGTCAGCGTCAGGGTCAGAAGCCATGAGGATATCGGCATCGAGCTTCCTGGCATCGCGCAGACCGAGTGTCAGCGCCTCGGCGAACTCGGGGTTGGGACGGTCCACAGTGGGGAAGTTTCCGTCTTTAATCATCTGCTCAAAGACACAGTGAACATTGTCAAAGCCCCAATAGGCCAGAGAGCGCGGAATGATGACGCGGCCGGCTCCATGCAGCGGTGTATAGACAATCTTCAGGTCATGCTGCTTCCTGATGACCCCGGGGTCGATGCTGACAGTACGGATCCTGCGCAGATACGGCTCGTCGATATCCTCGCCGATAATCTGGACAAGATCCTTGTTGCCCCGGAACTTCACGTCGGCAATGGCGCACCTGCTCACCTCGTCAATGATGCCCTTGTCGTGCGGCGCAAGCACTTGAGCTCCGTCCTCCCAGTAGGCCTTGTAACCGTTATATTCACGGGGATTGTGGCTGGCTGTGATGTTTACGCCGCCCTGAGCCTTGAGATAACGGATGGCAAAAGAGCACTCCGGCGTCGGGCGGAGGTCGTCGAAGAGATAAGCCTTGATGCCGTTGGCCGAGAAGATGTCGGCCACTGTCTCGGCATACAGACGGCTGTTGTTACGACAGTCATGACACACAACGGCAGATATCTCCTTGCGGTCCTTAAAGTTTTTCTTTAAGTAGTTGGCAAAGCCCTGGGTTGCCATGCCTACCGTATAGATATTCATGCGGTTCGTGCCTGCGCCCATGATACCGCGCAGGCCGCCCGTACCAAACTCGAGATCCTTGTAGAAGCTTTCAATGAGATCTGTCTTGTCGGAATTGTCCAGCATGGCCTGGACTGAAACGCGCGTCTCTTTATCAAAGGCAGGAGAAAGCCACTGTCTGGCCCTGGCCTCACACTGGGCGATAAGCTCTTTGTTATTATCCATAACTGATAGGGTTTAAAAAGTGTTTTACATATTTTTATGTCGCAAAGATAGCATTTATTTTCCTAATAATAGACAGTGTGCAAATTAATTTTTGTAAATTTGCAGTTGTAACTCAACAAACATGATAAGATAGTATGTATTTCTCTGGAACAGCCATCGCCTTGTGCACCTTTTTTATAATTGGTATCTTCCACCCCATTGTCATCAAGACCGAATATTACTTCGGCACACGTCCCTGGTGGATATTTCTTTTGACAGGCATTGCCTGTATGGCGGGCTCCCTCTGTATTGAGAGCACGTTCCTCTCTGCCGTCGCCGGTGTGACTGGCGCCTCCAGCCTTTGGGCCATCGGAGAGCTCTTCGAGCAGAAGAAACGCGTGGAGAAAGGATGGTTTCCGAAGAACCCGAAGAGACAATAAGCATCACAGAGACTGGAAAACACCTTATTGCGACATGCGACATTGCAACGCTTTTGGGTTGTCACAGCATCACTCCAGTGCAATCATAAAAAAATTAAAATCCATAGCCGTTCGTTTCTTTTTTAGTACCTTTGTGGGCAATAGCATAAGCTGAATCTGATTTTTATTATAATAACTAATTTATTAGAACAATTTTAAAGAGCTATGACAATCGATGAGTTTAATTTTGCCGGTAAGAAGGCAATTGTCCGCGTAGATTTCAATGTGCCATTGAATGAAAATGGCCACGTGACGGACGACACCCGTATCCGTGGTGCTCTGCCCACCCTGAAGAAGATCCTGAATGATGGCGGCGCTCTGATCATGATGAGCCACATGGGCAAGCCTAAGGGCAAGGTGAATGCCAAACTGAGCCTGAGGCAGATCGTTCCTGACGTGAGCAGGGCGCTTGGCGTTGACGTGAAGTTCGCTCCCGACTGCGGCAAGGCTGACGCCGAGGCCGCCGCCCTGAAGCCCGGTGAGGCACTGCTGCTGGAGAACCTCCGCTTCTATCCCGAAGAGGAGGGCAAGCCTGTAGGCGTAGAGAAAGGTACCCCTGAGTACGACGCTGCCAAAGCAGAGATGAAGAACCGTCAGAAAGACTTCGCCAAGAAGCTCGCTTCTTACGCAGAGGTTTATGTCAACGACGCTTTCGGCACCGCACACCGCAAGCACGCCTCTACA
>CALJCU010000424.1 GCA_938023885.1 uncultured Prevotella sp.
TCGCTTCAATGTCATTACCTTTCCTAAAGGCATCCAACCTCGCGTGGCGAGTATTATTGAGAGCAAGCATGGAGATATATTTGTTGCAACCTCGGGCTATGGCTTATACATTATATATAATGGAAGCAATAAACTCAGTCGGGTACCCGGTCTAGAAAGGATCTTGCACGACCAGTTCCTTAATAAATTGTGCGAAGACGCCCAAGGCAGCATCTGGTGCTCCGGTCAGAACGACGTCACCTATTGCGTCAGCATCAAGCATGGCAAGGCGACGAAGGTCAGCAGATGGAACAATGCCCCCGGAAGTCTGAGAGGATACTTTGTCGATAAGTTCGGCAGGCTTCTTCGCATCACGGGCAAAGGCATCGCTGCCTTCAATCCTCATACCTGTCAATTTATGGATGCGGGCTACCAGCTTCCTGCAGACATGGTCAGTGCCGGACTGTCGTGTATCAGCCGGGCAACTGACGGTGGACTGTGGATAGGCACAGAGCTAGGCGTTTACAAGATAGCAAAAGGCAGAAGGACGGCGGAGAGGATTGAATGTGCCGACGCCTCGTTCGATCTCAGTAAGATGTCGATTCATACTGTGTTTTCAGACCACAATGGTAACCTGTGGGCTGCCTGTTTCCATAATGGACTCTTCTTGCTGAGCAATCGCCGACTGCCGTTCCACTCCTGGACTTTATCTACCCAGATTCCGGCTTGTCCTGGTGACATATCCTCCATTGCGCCAGCCGTGGACAGTGGCGTATGGGCCTGCACCTGGGGCAACGGCATCTATCATTTCAATGCAGGAGGCATCGTGACCCAGCATCTCACTTTCTCTTCTACGGTGCAGAGGATTGCTCCCCGCAACGGCGGAGGCTACTGGGTATGTACCAACGATGGCGTTTATCAGATGGATGACCATGGATCAAGCCGGATGGTTCTCCCTTATCAAGGATTCAAGACAGCGATATGCGAAGGCGATAACGGCAGTCTCTTCGTAGCTTTATCGGGCATAGGACTTGTCAAGTTCAACCTGCGGACAAAGCAGATAAGTCAGTATTCCTCAAAAAGCAGAGGCAGAAACGGCCATCTCTGCAACGACTGGGTTTCAGCTTTAGTTGTCGATCAGAACCGATATCTGTGGATTAGTACGACGAGTGGACTCTGTTGCATGGACTTGTGTACTGGCAGTTTCCACCCTTTTGGAAGGGCCTCTCTCTTAAACGGAATATGCATCAATAAGATGAGCATCCTTCCCAATCAGGATGTTGCTATTGCTACCGAATCAGGGCTCTATCTATACCAACGAAAGACAAGAAGGCTGTCGCTTTTCCCAAACAGTAGTGCGCTGGAAGACCAGCAAATTTACAATCTTCAGACTGATGAGCGTGGAGACATGTGGATCTGTTGGAGAAGATCATTGTGAAACCCGATAAAAAGGCTCCGTCCTACTTCGGGAAAGAATAGATAAAAGCCATGACAGAATAAAAGCTTGTTTGAATATCATCTTTCGACGTTCGACAGACAATTGGTTGCCGTTCGACAAACGATCGGCTGACGTTCGACGAACGATCGGCTGACACGTGTCGGACAATGAGATTCGAATGAACAGAGAAAGAGACTTAGGCTACTTACTTATGAGGAATAAGTCTATTGATTTCGAGTAATAAGTCTATTGATTGCTATCTAAAATCAATATAGTTATGTCGTGCACACACAAATCATTGATATATATCAATAATTGCAAAACAATTGAAGATTTATACTGAAAGTTCTTGGCGGGTGTCGAAAAAGTTAGTACCTTTGCACATATAAACAAGAGGGTAACACCTCGACAAGATAAGAATAGGTTAGTAGATTTTTCATATAGGTTTTTAGTTTTTAGGTTTTGATAGATTGTTTTTTAGGTTCAAAAGGTTATTAGTTTTAGGTATTAAGATTGATTATTTTTCAGGTAACACAGTTTGATGTTGGATGGTGGTTTGACGCCGTGAGGCGGAAACCTTCAATCAAGCTCAAAACAAATTGAATTAATAGTAATTCACAATATGCAGGCAATAGTCGGGAGACCGTTGCCTATTTTTGTTTTTTTGTCCTTGCTCCTACAGAGGAAGGGGCAGGCGGGGGCTGTTACTGCCTCACCCCTCTCATCGTCAGCGAGATACGGTGACGGCGCTGGTCCACTTCGAGCACTTTCACACGCACATGCTGATGAAGCTTCACTACGTCGGTGGAGTCACGCACATATTTGTCAGCCAGTTGGGATATATGAACGAGACCATCCTGGTGCACGCCGATATCAACAAAAGCTCCAGCCAAACTTAAAAAGCCTTTTACGATACCTTTCACGATCGATGGCACAGCTTTTACAATAGCTACAATTATCTGCGGCAACGCTTTTATCAGAGCTACAAACAGTTTAATACCAGTCTGAATTATAAGAGGTATATTGTTTACAAGCGCAGTTATAATACCTGTTATTATCTGCGGCAACGCTTCAACTATTGTAACTATAATCTGAGGAAGGGCTTCTATTAAAGCTACAAATAGCTTAAGCCCTGTTTCTATCAGCATCGGAATTGCTTCCAACAGACCTTTGATAATTGTATCAATTATCTGCGGTAGCAC
>CALJCU010000425.1 GCA_938023885.1 uncultured Prevotella sp.
GTGAATGTCTTCGGGAGCGATATACTTGAGGTAGATCCCATAAATCTGGCTGCTGACCTTGATATACTCGGCCATCCGTGGCGTGGCAGCAATGTAGTCTGACTCCCAGTCAGGATGAGCGGCTAACTCTATGGATGAACATGATTTTCCTGTGAAAGGCTTATAGCCGATCAGCATTCGGCGTTTTCCGTTCACCTCACGCATCTTCTGAACGACTTCGAAGAGTCTGGCACGACCTCCCAAGCCATTGGCTTTCATTGAGGGAGAGACAGCGAGGCAGATTGTCTCACGTCAGCCACGACAAGGTTTGTCGTCAGAGGGTCGAGCCCTCTGGCGACACACTCCACGGAACTGTAGAAGCTCTTCAGATCTATGGCGACGTATGTCCTGTCTTTATCTGTCAATGAAGAATTGTATGTGCTAGTCTTGTCCATTCATAGTTCAAGTTGCCTTCCACTGTTAGACAGAAGCCCTTTGGCAGATGGATATTCTCGACGTGTATAGCATCGCAGAACAGCGCGGCCATCTCATCGGGGGTGAAGCCGGCGATGCCACAGCCGATGGGGGTGACGAAGAAGAATAGTCTTTTTCCATATCTGAAAGCATTTGAGGTTCAGCATACATACAGTTTTCAGATTGAAGTTGGCAGCCGTCAGACATATCAGATATCAGATGATGATTTATTCGTTCATATTGCAAACTTACATATTATTCCTGAAATATGGACAAGACAAACTGCTTTTATCACAAGAAAGCCAAAAAAGACAGATCCCCATTGTAGAAGCCGCCTTCCCAGCTTCTGTCCCAGCAGATTGAAGGTATTATATTGCTGAAAATAGCAAAGGGGGCTGCCCTCCTGATGAGAACAGCCCCCGAATATCACTGATCCAGCCGGAGGGCGGTTATATCACCTCAATGCGTTTGGTCTCTTTCTCTGCCTTGGCAGTACGAGGAAGCGTTACATGAAGCACGCCATTGTCAACCTTTGCTTCAATCTTGTCTTTCTCAACATCGTCGGGCAGCGTGAGAGCCTGCTCGTAGTTGCTGTATGAGAACTCGCGGCGCAGATAATGCTCCTTTTTGTTCTCGTCCTTCTTGTCGCTCTTGTGCTCCATCCTGATGGTGAGACAACCGTCCTTGTCGACGTTCACCTTGAAGTCATCCTTGGTGGCACCAGGAGCAGCCACTTCTACTTCGTAGCTCTTGTCGGTTTCCCTGACATTGATAGCTGGTGCCGTGAAATTCACACGTGGCATCCAACCTGCATTAAACATGTCTTCGAAATCATTGTTCAACCAATTGTTCATGTCTCTTAAAACTGGATACAACATAATGAAAACCTCCTGATTATATGTTAGTTAAATATTATTATCACGTTCATCGTCGTCCCTTGGATGGATTCCTTTCGTCACCCCTCGTCCGACTTCCGAACTTCATTTATCTCCCTACAATTTCTGTGCCGAATTACACGGTTGTCTGAGGTGTGCCGGAATTGACCGATTTTGGCAGCAATACTTAAATTATTTCAACATTACTGCCAATACTGACACAATTTGTTACGAGGAAAGACCTCTGCAACAACAAAATGCGGGTGTCCCAAAGGAAGTAGTATTAAGTATGCACTAAATTAATTCCGCTAATGGTAATATAGCAATAATGTGGTGTAATATTATGGAAAAATTAGGGGTAAATTTGTACAATCGGCAAAATTATCGTATTTTTGCAGCGAAAACGCGCTACAAATACCTAAGATGTGGTATGTGCAAGCCCAGAATGATTCATATACAATAGATTAAATATACAAAGACATAACATTTATTATTAAAATCAATCATTTATGTGGTTAATCAATTCTCCGATTGGTAGAAAGGTAGTGATGTCCGTCACCGGCATCTGCCTTATCCTTTTCCTGACTTTCCACTGCTGCATGAATGTTGCCGCATTCTTCTCCGGGGATGCCTACAACACGATCTGCTCGCTGTTGGGAGCTCACTGGTATGCCCTCGCCGGCTCAATGGGCCTGGCGTTCCTGGCCGTCTGTCACATCGTGTATGCCTTTATCCTCACTGCGCAGAACCGCCGCGCCCGCGGACCGCAGCGCTATGAGGTGACAAGCCGCCGTCCCGAGGTGTCATGGGCCTCGCAGAACATGCTGGTGCTGGGCATTATCATCCTCGTCGGCCTACTGTTGCACCTCTACAACTTCTGGGCGCACATGCAGCTCGCTGAGATCGCCGGCACAGAGACGACTCCCGGGCCCCAGGACGGTTTCGGATGGATTCAGCAGACATTCGCCAGCCCCGTGTTCTCCGTCCTGTACCTCATCTGGATCTGTGCTATTTGGTTCCATCTGAGCCATGGTTTCTGGAGCGCTATGCAGACACTTGGCATCAGCGGCAAGATCTGGCTCAAGCGCTGGCAGTGCATCGGCACCATCTACGTCACGATTCTGATGGCTGTCTTTGCATTCCTCGTGCTTTCTTTCTGGCTCGGTTTTGCTCCCAGCTTCAAATAAAGTGTTAAGATGATAGGTGTTAAAGTGAACCTATAAGCTCGTAAACTTATAATATCATTAAACAATGACTCAGATAGATTCAAGAATTCCAGAAGGCCCTCTGGCCGAAAAATGGACCAACTATAAAGCTCACCAGAAACTGGTGAACCCCGCCAACAAACGTAAGCTTGACATCATCGTCGTAGGCACAGGTCTGGCTGGTGCCAGCGCTGCCGCCTCTCTCGGAGAAATGGGCTTCCATGTAATAAACTTCTGCATCCAAGACTCTCCGCGCCGTGCTCACTCTATCGCAGCACAGGGCGGCATCAATGCAGCCAAGAACTACCAGAACGATGGCGATGCCGTCTACCGCCTGTTCTACGATACCATCAAGGGCGGTGACTACCGCGCACGTGAGGCCAACGTCTATCGTCTGGCTGAGGTGAGTGCCAACATCATCGACCAGTGTGTGGCTCAGGGCGTGCCTTTCGCACGTGAATATGGCGGCATGCTGGCCAACCGCTCTTTCGGCGGCGTACAGGTGAGCCGTACTTTCTACGCTAAGGGCCAGACCGGTCAGCAGCTGCTGCTCGGCGCTTACTCTTCACTGATGAAAGAGGTAAACCACGGTACCGTGGAGCTCCACACACGTACAGAGATTGAGGATGTCGTCATCGTCGACGGCCGTTGCCGCGGTGTCATCGCCAAAAATCTGGTCACCGGCAAACTGGAGCGTTACTCAGCCCACGCCGTCTGTCTGGCCACCGGCGGCTACGGCAACACTTACTTCCTCTCCACCAACGCCATGGGCTGCAACTGTACCGCAGCTATCCAAGCTTACCGCAAAGGCGCCTGGTTCGCCAACCCCTGCTTCGTACAGATCCACCCGACATGTATTCCGGTCCACGGTGACAAGCAGTCCAAACTGACCCTGATGTCGGAATCGCTGCGTAACGACGGCCGTATTTGGGTGCCTAAAAACCTGGAGGATGCCAAGAAACTGCAGCGCGGTGAGCTCAAGGGCCGCGACATTCCCGAGGAAGACCGCGACTACTACCTCGAGCGCCGCTATCCCGCCTTCGGTAACCTCGTGCCCCGTGACGTGGCCTCACGCGCCGCTAAGGAGCGTACCGACAAGGGCTATGGTGTGAACAACACCGGCCTGGCTGTGTTTCTCGACTTCTCTGAGGCTTTCCAGCGTCTGGGCCGTGACGTCGTTGACCAGCGCTATGGTAACCTCTTCGATATGTATCAGGAAATCACCGATGTGGATCCCCACGACAACCCGATGATGATCTTCCCCGCTATCCACTATACCATGGGCGGACTGTGGGTCGACTACGAGCTGCAGACCAATGTCAAAGGTCTCTTCGCCCTCGGTGAGTGCAACTTCTCCGACCACGGTGCCAACCGCCTCGGTGCTTCCGCACTGATGCAAGGTCTGTCAGACGGTTACTTCGTCATTCCTTACACCATGCAGAACTATCTCTCTGACCAAATTCAGGTGAAGAAGCCCAGCACGGACGCTCCTGAATTTGTAGAGGCTGAGAAGGGTGTGCAGGCTGAGATTGACCGTATCATGGACATCCAGAACAAGCAGACCGACAAGTCGAAGCTGAAGAGTGTAGACTCCATCCACAAGGAGCTCTACAACATCATGTGGAACTACGTCGGCATGGCCCGCAATGAGGAAGGCCTGAAGAAGGCACTCGCCATGCTGAAAGACGTGCGCGAGCAGTTCAACACCTGCGTCCGCGTACCCGGTTCGAAGGAAGGCCTCAACGTGGAGCTTGACAAGGCCATCCACCTCCGCGACTTCATCCTCATGGGTGAGCTCATTGCCTACGATGCTCTCGAGCGCAATGAGAGCTGCGGCGGTCACTTCCGCGAGGAGAGCCAGACTGAGGAAGGCGAGGCTAAGCGTGACGATGAGCACTACATGTACGTAGCCTGCTGGGAGTATAAAGGCGAGGACAACGCGCCCGTACTCTACAAGGAAGATCTCAACTATCAGTATATCAAGGTGCAGACACGCAACTACAAATCATAGTTTTTAAGTTCATAAACTCAAGAAATATAATGGATCAGAATATATCATTCACATTAAAGGTATGGCGTCAGAATGGTCCCAAGGCTGAAGGGCACTTCGACACCTTTGAGATGAAAGACATCCCCGGCGACACCTCCTTCCTGGAGATGCTCGACATCCTGAACGAACAGCTCATCGAGGGCGGCAACGAGCCTTTCGTCTTCGACCACGACTGCCGCGAGGGTATCTGCGGTATGTGCTCGCTCTACATCAACGGACATCCTCACGGTCCCGCACAAGGAGCCACGACCTGCCAGCTCTATATGCGCCGCTTCCACGATGGTGACGTCATCACGGTAGAGCCTTGGCGTTCAGCTGCATTCCCCATCATCAAGGACTGCATGGTAGACCGCTCAGCTTTCGACAAGATCATCGCAGCAGGTGGCTACACCAGCGTGCGCACCGGACAGGCTCAGGATGCCAACGCTATCCTTATCTCCAAGGATGCCGCTGACGAGGCTATGGACTGTGCTACCTGCATCGGCTGTGGCGCTTGTGTTGCCGCTTGTAAGAACGGATCGGCCATGCTCTTCGTCTCTTCTAAGGTCAGCCAGTTCGCCCTCCTGCCCCAAGGCCGTGTAGAGGCAGCACGCCGCGCGAAGAACATGGTGGCTAAGATGGAGGAACTCGGCTTCGGCAACTGCACGAACACCCGCGCCTGCGAGGCTGAGTGCCCGAAGAATGAGTCAATTGCCAACATCGCCCGCCTCAACCGCGAGTTCATCAAAGCAAAACTCGCTGACTAAACACGTCACAGACAGCCGTAAAGACATCATATTAAGTCGATAAGATACCATACGGCTTACAAATAGGGATGCGCCAAAGCACTGGTGCATCCCTTTTCCTTTGCCTCCGCAATTCCGTCGAAGCCTGTGGAAATCCCTAAATGTACAGGAATGTCAGGAATGTCTTAACAGCACGTAAACAAAAAACAAATAAAAAATTTGCTGCTTCAGAAAAAAACGTATACCTTTGCACCATGGATATATCTTAGGCCCAATGCTTGGATATTCCTATTGGACTTGTAGCTCAGTTGGTTAGAGCAACAGACTCATAATCTGGAGGTCCCTGG
>CALJCU010000426.1 GCA_938023885.1 uncultured Prevotella sp.
ATACTCCACATATTAAAAGATATACTCTAAATCAGGATCACAACATAAATACCTGATTATTAGTGATATATTATAATGTATTGTATCTGTATATTTATCAATTCAAATTTACAAACCAAAACATTTAGATTTGAATTCATAACGGATTTAGAAATACCTCTATTCTTGTACCTATAAATTTAAATGTCTATTCTAAATAACTATTTTGTTACTTAAATCTTTAAGATCGAAAAGTTTAGGAAACGGAATATTAATGACTATTAAAATCAAATCAGATATCACTTCTTGTAGCAGTTTTTCTCACCACTGCGTTCCTTCCGAACAAATGGTCATGGGGCTGGAAAGAAGCGATTCTCAGCGGAGGTCCATAGATATAACTACCCCATTCTCACAGATTTAGGCATAAAAAAAGTACCCACAGGGACGCTCAAAAGAGACGAGAAGAAGTGGGGAGATGATGTGAAACTTCCTGATTTCAATGCAGAATAAAGAAGATCAGCTCCTTCATTAGGTCTCCGGAAGACGTCGATGGGTTATCCACCCCCTTACTTTTGGCGTCAATCTCTCTCAATTTCTGTAGAATCTGAAGAGTCTTCTTTCCGGTGTAGTTTCGTAGTCCTGTAAGATAATCTTTCACCCCCCACACACTCTTCAAATCTAAATAGGAAGCCAGCGCATTCTGATCGGTACGGTTGGGTGCATAATAGGCGAGCATCAAGTTCTGGAAGTAAGAGAAGAGCAATGGCAGAAAACTGTAGAGAGAACCGGCCTTTGGATTACTGTCAAAGTATTTGATAATCCTATTTGCCTTCAGTACACTGCGGTTGACGATGGCATCGCGAAGTTCAAACGAGTTGAAGTCCTTGCTCACCCCGATATTCTTTTCCACCATCTCAGGGGTCACCCGTCGGTTCTTCTCAGGAAGTGATATGATGAGTTTGTCAAGCTCAGAATAAAGACGATTAAGATCTGCTCCTACATTCTCTGCAATCATCGAAACGCTCTTGTCATCGATGCTCACATTTTTCGACTGAAGATAAGAGGGGATATGTCCGGGGAGCTGCCAGTCGCGCAACTTCTTACTTTCGAATACCACTCCATTCTTCTCCACTGCCGCAACGAACTTCGAGCGGCGGCTTATCGTTCCGTTTTTATAGCAGATAGCAATCACCGTCTTCGGTTGCGGTCGCTGAGCGTAGTGCTCCAGCTTGTCAAGAGAGCGCAAGCCTTGAGCTTCCTTCACAATGATGACTCGACGGGGTGCCATCATTGGAAACTGCATAGCGAGATCGGCAATCTGGGAGACGGATACATCGGCACCAAAGACCACGGCCTGGTCGAAAGCCTGCTGGTCAGCTGGCAACACATTTTTTTGAATATAGTCACTGATCTTATCTATATAATAGGATTCGTCACCCATCAATAAATATATAGGTGCGACGTCGCCTTTCTTAAGATCCTTCATAATGCCATCGAATGTAGGCACCGCTTTTTTCTCTGCCATTGGCTTAAACTCTTCAATTAATTTATTACCTTTGCAAAGTTAATAAAATGATTCGACTAAACCTTCCATCATACGATATAAAATTGCGGGGCACCGAAGGTCATTACCAAGTTCTTGACCCGTTGCGCCGGCGCTGGGTGGTCCTGACACCGGAAGAATGGGTGCGTCAGCACTTCATCCATTGGCTCGTTTCCTCACTCGGCTACCCCACTGGTCTTCTCGCCAACGAAGTGCCGCTCCGCATTGGTTCCAAAGACCTCCGTGCCGACAGTGTGCTCTACGACCGTCAACTCAGACCACGGATGATCATCGAGTTCAAAGCCCCACATATTCAGATCACGCAGCGTGTTTTCGACCAAATCATGGCATACAATCTCCAGTTGCATGCCACGTATCTTATCGCCTCAAATGGCCTCAGCCATTATTGCTGCAAGTTAGATGATGATGGTAAAAAATATTTATTCTTGAACCATATTCCCAAATACGAAGAACTTTGATAAATAATCGTCATTAACAGATCAGCGGAAAATTTTCCTCCTGATATGTTTTACTGTCCAACAATTAATTTGTATCTTTGCAAAGAGAACTGTGCGATTAATATATCGCGCGCAATTATACAAAGACACAATAACGCAAATATGCAATTCAGTTTGCAT
This sequence comes from uncultured Prevotella sp., assembly GCA_938023885.1. Lineage (GTDB taxonomy): Bacteria > Bacteroidota > Bacteroidia > Bacteroidales > Bacteroidaceae > Prevotella. Next base: position 2,161 of record CALJCU010000426.1, read on the forward strand.
GCAATTACACAATATATAGATTGCACGCAATAATACAAATAAGCAACGGCACAAAAGAACAATAGCGCAAGAAGACAACGATACAATAAGACAACAAGGCAATAATACAACAGAATAAAATGACAATAACAAGATAACAAGATAGCACAATGGCAGAAAAGACTATAAGACATCAGCTGAATGATGTGCTTTCAGTGACAAACTTCAAGGGAGGCGTAGGAAAAACGACAACTGCACAGACACTCGCAGCATGCCTCCACAAGATGTACCCTCAGAAAAGAGTGATCGTAATGGATCTCGACCCGCAATGTAATCTCTCGTTCCTGTTCGGCTGGAACGATCTCCGCAAGACATTACCCGAGTATGCGCGAATGACTATCTACGATGCCATGACAAAGATTACAAAGATACCTGTCTACATATCTCCCTCCGGTATCTACTACGTGCCAGGATCAGCAGAGATGCAGAACATTGATGTATCACTTTTCGGACAGAACATTCCGCGGCTTGTGCTCGCAAAATGTGTCATACAAGGCTATTTCAACATGACCAATGGTGCCATTGATGAGAAAGAAGCCACAGGGAATGTGTTCGAAGACTTCGACTACATGCTCATCGACTGTCCCCCATCGCTCTCACAGAGCACATGCAATGCCATGGCTATGGCAACGATGCTCCTCGTACCCATCCAGATGGAGGGCCTGAGCGTAACTGGTATAGGCAGTATTCTTGAGCAGGCAAAACAAATTAAGAAGGAGTTGAACCCGAACCTCGCCAATATGCTGCTTCTCCCCACGATGGTCAACAGTCAGCTCGTCATCACCAATGAGCTTCAGGACTTCCTGGAAAGCAACTTTAAAGATTCACTCATTCCTACACCCATCCACCGCTCCGTGAAAGTGACAGAGGCACAGACACGCATGACAGATGTCATCAACTATGCGCCTACCAGCCGGGCAGCCGAGGATTATATGAAGGTGGCAGAAACCATCTTCAGAGAAGAATAACACAAACACAGGAAACATACAAAAATACAATTTCAGCAGAACATACCAGTACACATTATATGCATATGCAGCACTAAATAATCAGTACGAAGAAATAGTACCAACATACAGTACCAATAATCATAGCATGAAGATAAAGAGAAATACAGACAGTCTGCAAAACCAACTTGCAAAGATGCTGCAGGCTGGCAAGGAGAATGTAGATAATTCATCTGAGAATGAACAAGTTACAGAGGGAAACAGCGATGTTCGATTGCACGCAAACACACAAATAAGCGCTCCAACAACACTACAGGAACAGCCTGTACAGGAGCAGTCGGCAATCGCACCAAAGCATCTAAAGGCAGCAGCCGCTTCACGCACCAGAGAGAAAAAGAGGGTAGAAGAGGCACCCAAACTCAACGCTGCCCAGCGCCACGAGGTGCCAGACCGGAATGCCAAATTTGCGGGGGAGCCTATCAAGAGTGTGGGGTGCCGTATGCCCCAGTCGCTCTATGCCCGCATGCTTCAATATAAGGCCCTCAACGATTCACAGCTCAACCGTATCACGCTTAACGACATCATCATCGAGGCTGTCGATAAGTTTTTGGGGAAATAAAACAAGTTCTCCAGGAAACAAGGACAATTAGGAGTCAACTTTTTCCAAGCTAAGACACCCCGCCGGGCCTTCCCTCCTCTGGGGGAGCCGGGGAGCCTCTTATTAAATTTTCTTAATTCTTTCTCTCCTTCCCTTTTTCTCCCACCAAAAAGCAGTAACTTTACACCCGATTTAGTACAGGCACGCTGTGTGCCTGGATATTTCACATAAAGTCTCACTTTATTAATTTTACAAACAACATTATTTAATTTATGTCTGATTATAACGACATCAAGAACGTGAAGCCATTGGACGACTTCAACTGGGATGAGTTTGAGAATGGCGCACGCTCTGGCGTGAGCAGGGAGGACGAAGCCAGGGCCTACGACAACACTCTGAGCAAGATTCAGGACCATGAGGTTGTCGAGGGTACGGTCACCTCTATCGACAAAAAAGAAGTGGTGGTCAACATCGGCTACAAGAGCGACGGCGTTATCCCCACTTCTGAGTTCCGCTACAACCCCGATCTGAAAGTGGGTGACAAGGTAGAGGTCTATGTCGAAGACCAGGAGGACAGGCACGGCCAGCTCGTCCTTTCCCACAAGAAGGCCCGCCTGGCCAGGAGCTGGGAGAAGATCAATGAGGCCATGGAGAACGGCGAGGTGCTCCAAGGCTACGTCAAGTGCCGCACGAAAGGCGGCATGATTGTGGATGTGCTTGGTATCGAGGCTTTTCTGCCCGGTTCGCAGATTGATGTCCATCCTATACGCGACTACGATGTGTTCGTAGGCAAGACCATGGAGTTCAAGGTTGTGAAGATCAACCAGGAGTTCCGCAACGTGGTCGTCTCTCACAAGGCGCTCATCGAGGCCGAGCTGGAGGCGCAGAAGAGGGAAATTATCTCTCACTTGGAGAAGGGGCAGGTGCTCGAGGGCACTGTCAAGAACATCACCTCTTACGGTGTGTTCGTCGACCTCGGTGGTGTGGACGGACTCGTGCATATCACGGACCTCTCCTGGGGCCGCGTAAGCGATCCGCATGATGTTGTCAGCCTTGACCAGAAGATTAAGGTGGTGATCCTCGACTTCGATGAGGAGAAGAAGCGCATCGCCCTCGGTGTGAAGCAGCTCACTCCGCATCCCTGGGACAGCCTTGACCCGAACCTTAAGGTGGGCGACCACGTGAGGGGTAAGGTTGTCGTCATCGCCGACTATGGTGCTTTCGTTGAGGTCCAGCCTGGTGTTGAGGGCCTGATCCATGTCTCCGAGATGTCCTGGAGCCAGCACCTCCGCTCCGCGCAGGAGTTCCTGCACGTGGGTGACGAGGTGGAGGCCGTCATCCTCTCTCTCGACCGTCAGGAGCGCAAGATGTCGCTCGGCCTCAAGCAGCTCAAGGAAGATCCCTGGGAGAACATCGAGCAGAAGTATCCTGTAGGCTCCAGGCACACTGCCAAGGTCCGTAACTTCACCAACTTCGGCATCTTCTGCGAGCTGGAGAACGGCGTCGAGGGCCTCGTGCACGTATCGAGCATGGTCAACGACTACTACGAGTACCGCGAGGAGCTTTATGCACTCGTCGGCGGTGCGACGCACGTTTCCTACCGCCTCGGCGAGCCTGTGCGCGTCGTGCTCGTGCGTGCCAATATCGCCGAGCGCAACCTCGACTTCATCTTGGAGGACAACGGCGTCTTTGTCGCCGCGAAGAAGAAGCCCGAGGAAGGCGGCGTAAAGCGCGGTGAATCTTCAAAGGGCAAGGGCGCGAAGAAGGACGCACGCTCG
>CALJCU010000427.1 GCA_938023885.1 uncultured Prevotella sp.
AATTATAATATTGATCAAGTATATCTATTCATGTAGACATTTGTCTAAAAGTAAAAAAGAAAAAGAATACAGAAAGATAAATTTTATCCTAAGATAGTTATCCTTATAACTTTATCATTAGTATCATATGATTAGTAGGGGCCTGTAAGTCCCTGATTACTAATGTTTGCAAAGTATTGTTGGCGACATTTGGGGAACATGGCGCGACAAATAGGGAAGTTAAGTGCGACACTTTGGGAACATGTCTGCGACAAATAGGGAACTAATATTTGTTAACAGCGACAAATAGGGAAGAAGTCGGCGACATATAGGGAAAGTGTTTGGACTCTTATGATGTTATCCTTACATTTATGCTTGTTATAGAGGGATTTTGATTACATGGCAGTTCTAATCGGTTTCAAATAAGCGTAAATAAATGTGTCTATAGTTTGTTAGTAATCAGGAAGATGTATATTAATTGCGACAAAAAGGGAATTTCATTATTTTGTCGCATTTCGTCTTCTGCGACATATTGGGAGAATGCTGAATTTCCCTAACGGAATCCCTGTAGCATTTTTATCTTCCTCGACAACCACGAGTATCGCGAAAACACACAGGCTGTCCTTGACCATCGTAACATGATTTATTGTTGGAATATGCCTGTCCCTGCGTTTTTTGAACAAAATTGTACCTCTTTTACACAATAGTCCACATCTGTGACAAAATAATTAGCTACCTTTGCATCTAAGTAGACTACCTTCTGGAAACGTACTCTTAGACGTAAAGCATGCAATAAAACATATTAAACACGGATATGAACATCTTCAACTTCATCATTCAGCTTGGTGCATCGGTGATGATGCCTATCATCTTCACCATCATCGGCCTCTGCATCGGCATGAAATTCGGAAAGGCCCTCAAGTCGGGTCTCTATGTCGGTGTCGGCTTCGTAGGACTGGGTATCGTCACGGCCCTCCTGACCGACAATTTCAAGGACCCTCTACAGGCCATTGAGAACATCTTCTCCCTCAATCTCAGTGTCTTTGATATGGGATGGCCCGCTGCCGCCTCTGTCGCTTATAACACTGCCGTGGGCGCTCTCATCATCCCAATCTGTCTCGGCATCAATTTCCTTATGATCATCACGAAGACCACACGTACGGTCAACATCGACTTATGGAACTATTGGCATTTCGCCTTTATCGGTGCCGTAGTCTATTTTGTTTTCGATGAGAGTCTCCTCTGGGGCTATTTTGCTGCCATCGTCTGTTATATCATCACCCTTGTCATGGCAGATCTCACGGCCGGCAAGTTCCAGAAATACTACGACCTGCCGGGCATCTCCGTGCCACAGCCTTTCTGTCAGAGCTTCACGCCGTTCGCTATCTGTATAGGCTGGCTCCTCGACCGCATCCCGGGTTTCGACAGGCTCAATATCGATGCTGAGGGACTGAAGAAGAAGTTTGGTGTGCTCGGTGAGCCGCTCGTCCTCGGTGTCATCGTTGGCATGATCATCGCCGCCGTTGCCCATGCCGGCGATTACCGCACGCTTGGCACGTTCAAGGTCGTCAAGGATGTCCTCTCCCTCGGTGTCACGATGGGTGCAGTGATGGAGCTCATTCCGCGTATTACAAGACTCTTCATCGATGGTCTGATGCCTATCTCCGACAAGACGAAGGAGGTCATCGCCAGGAAGTTCAACGGTAAGAAGATCCATATCGGTATGAGCCCGGCTCTCGTCATCGGTCATCCTACGGCACTTGTCTGCACCCTCTTCCTTATCCCAACTTACATCATCATCTCCGTGATCCTCCCCGGCAACCAGTTCCTCCCCCTGGCATCTCTCGCTGGTCTGTTCTATCTCTTCCCTATCATGCTGCCTTATACGAAAGGTAACGTGGTGAAGACGTACATTATTGGTCTCGTGGCACTGCTCCTTGGCCTCTGGTTTGTCACCGATATGGCTCCCGATTTCACGAAGGCCGCCGCTGCTGTCTATGCCCAGACGCAAGATAAGGCAGCCCATGTGCCTGACGGCTTCCAGGCTGGCAGCATGGACTTTGCTTCCTCCCTCATCGGTTATGTCATCTATGCCCTCACAAAATATGCCAAATATGCCGGCATGGCTATCCTCACCGCTATCACTGTCGTGATGATGGCCATCAACCGTCGTCGTATCGTAAGAGGGAGGTAAAATTAATATTGTTTGATAACTAATACTATTATAATGAAAAAAATACTTTTGTTTATGGCAATGATGTTTGCTGCCACCGCCGCCATCGCACAGGGCTGCTGGAAAGGCTATGAGGTGAGAGCTGAGAACAGCTACACCAATTATAATGTGCGCTATGCCTGCAACCCCATGGATGCCAAGCACTATGACACACAGCGAATGCGTGGCGAGTTCCTTATCG
>CALJCU010000428.1 GCA_938023885.1 uncultured Prevotella sp.
TGTAAAGACCATCAAGAAAGGAGAGTGGAAGATAGACAACTTCTTTATGCGCCAGGATTTCTATACGTTGATATTTGATAATGCCAAGCAAATGCAGGTTGTCAAGGATACCACTGTTTCTCATGTGGTCGTTGAAAAGATTAATCTGAATGCAAAGACCGTAAAGCAGTATCTCTTCAATAGGATTAATGGTGAATGGCTATTGACTTCCATTGACTTCAAACACATGTATAAGAATACCAATGCCTCGTTCTTGAAATTCTATAATCGCTTTGCAGCTGACTCCGCTTTTCAAATGCAGAGTGTACATGATCCATTGGCTTTTGTCGGGCCTGATCCCGATAATGATTTCAGCAATACATCGGGAACACTGCTTCCTGAACAGTGGCCTTCGTTTGCACCGGAGCTTCCTCGTGAACTGATTTATAATATCATCTATGGGCAGAAGTACACGGAGTCGAAGCGTAAGCTCTTCGTTATCCGTGGTATCTCCAACTCCTTAGAGATAGAGATGTCGTTCCGAAAGATAGGAAGGCATTGGAAGCTCGTCAGATTTAACGCATAAAATTTTTTGCTATGCAGGTAGAGAAGAACCATTCGCTGTTGCACGACAACACTTTTAATATCGATCAGAAGTGTGACGAGTTTATCGTCTATGACAACGAGCGCGATGCTGTCAGTATAGCGAAGGATCTGCGTTCGCCATTCCTTCTGTTGGGAGGCGGAAGCAACCTCTTGCTCACACATGATTTCCCGGGACGTGTCGTTACCCCCGCGAAGCGTCTCGACATCTCCGTGATCTTGCGGCACGGCAGCAATGAGCCGTGTCTGAAGTGTTGGGCAGGGACGACCTTTGATGATGTTGTCGACTATGCCGTACGCCATGGCTATCACGGGCTGGAGAATCTCAGTTGGATACCCGGTGAGTGCGGGGCCTCGGCCGTGCAGAATATCGGAGCCTATGGAGCAGAAATAAAAGATGTATTGATGGAGGTTGAAGCCGTTGAAATAGGTTCGGGTAGGGTGGTAACCATACAGGCTGCTGACTGTGGGTACAGTTATCGACAGAGCAAGTTTAAGCACGAGTGGAAAAACAAGTATCTCATCCTCTATGTCACTTATCAGCTTTCCCGCGCTTTTCATCCGGAACTCGACTATGGCAATGTACGCAGGCGGTTAGAGGCAAAAGGTATCGCAGAGAACCAACTGACGGGTGAATCGCTTCGTGAGACGATTATCGAGATTCGTGAAGCCAAACTTCCTAATCCTGCTGTGCTCGGCAATGCAGGCAGTTTCTTTATGAACCCTGTCTTGGATGCAGAGACTTTCGAACGACTGAGAGCTGCGCATGGAGACTTGCGCTTTTTCCAGATGCCGCAACCTGACGGAACGATGAGATATAAGATTCCGGCCGGATGGATGATTGATCAATGTGGTTGGAAAGGACGCTCGTTGGGCAAGGTCGGAGTATATGAGAAGCAGGCGCTTATCCTTGTTAACCGCGGGGGGGCAAGGGGTGAGGAGGTTGTCAACCTGATGCATGCCGTGCAGCACGATGTCAAAGAGAAATTCGGCTTGGAGATTAAGCCGGAGGTCAACATCATCTGATAAAATTAAGTTAGTAAGGGACTTCTGATCTTCTGGCTTCAGAACATACCAGTTACTTAAACAACAATCATGAGACTGACTTTTTTGGGTACAGGCACTTCTACAGGTGTGCCCGTGATAGGTTGTCAGTGTGAGGTCTGTAGAAGTAAGGATCCACATGACAAACGCTTCCGGACAGCAGCTCTGCTGGAGTCGGAGACGACGCGCATCCTTATCGATTGCGGTCCCGACATCCGCATGCAGCTCCTCCGGATGCCGTTTAAAAAGATAGATGGTGTTCTCCTGACGCATGAACACTATGATCATACGGGAGGCCTCGATGACCTACGGCCTTACTGCTATGCATTCGGTGACCTGAATATCTATGCCAATCAGCAGACAGTAGATACGGTCTATCACAACTTCCCTTATTGTTTTGAGGAGCATCCCTATCCGGGTGTTCCGAAGTTTAATATGAGCGTGATAGAAAAGCATAAACTCTTTCATATCGGTGACATTGAAGTACTGCCGATGGAGATTATGCATGATAAGTTGAAAATATTGGGCTATCGTTTCGGTACGCTCGCTTATATTACAGACATGAAAGCGATAGCCGTAGAGGAGTTGCCTTATCTTGAAGGTGTCAAGACGCTTATCGTTAATGCTTTGCGTTGGGAGAGACCGCATCACAGTCATATGCTTGTGAGCGATGCTATTGCTTTCTCCCGGCGGATAGGCGCGACACAAACTTATCTGATTCACGTTACGCATCAGATAGGATTATATGATGAGGCCAACAGCCGATTGCCGGAGGGCATCCTCTTTCCTTATGATGGAATGGAAATAACTGTTTAATAAGTAAGAAAAGAAACGGTTATTTCTTGAATTTACGATAGAGCTTCCACACAAGAAGCAATCCGTCAAGTATACTGGCACTCGAGTTAACCATACTCACGATGCGTTGCGATGGGGTGGCAGTCTTCGAGAGCCCCTGAGGCTTCGTGAAGAGAGAGTGCCACTTCTCGTCTATCTTCTCTTCGTCTGTATGTATATCTTTCTGCAACAAGACTTTTCGTGCACGTATCTCTTCGATAGAGTGGTATACAGTTGTTGTTGAATAACTTTCTTTCATCTGCTTATTGCGTTAACAGTCGGCTTCAGCTGAGTAACAGTTCAGAGAGGAACCGCACGAGCGGCTTCTCGATCCATCGTTTTCTGAAGGCGATGAACAGGAGAAAAACAACGAAGTAGACACCTGCTACAATAGCATAGGCTCCTACTTGCCCTGTGAAGGGTGCCAAGACGCTTACTGCTGCGAAACTGAGGAAAATCAACACGAAGACCAGCAGTAGTCCGAGAATGGCTGTTATGGCGACGGCCGTAAGTATCCTTACGGTCTTCTCCACGGTCCCCAGCCTGATATATTCTTTCTGGAGGCCGGC
>CALJCU010000429.1 GCA_938023885.1 uncultured Prevotella sp.
CTATATAGACAGATTTGCTAATTCGAATTAGTTCAGTTATGGAAATTATCAAGATAGCCACTACGGCAACGTAAACGACAATTCAGTAAAACGATAATGGCAACAATAGCAGTAGACTTTGACGGTACTATTGTAGAGCACCGTTATCCGGAAATAGGAGAAGAAATACCATTCGCTACCGAAACTCTCCGAATGTTAATAGCCGACCATCACAGGCTCATCCTGTGGTCGGTACGTGAGGGAAAGCTCCTGCAGGACGCTGTTGACTGGTGTAAAAAGCACGGTGTTGAGTTTTGGGCTGTAAACCGTGACTATCCTGAGGAAGAGGCTGAAAAGAACAATCACTTCAGCCGCAAGGTGAAAGCCGATTACTTTATCGACGACCGAAATATTGGCGGATTGCCCGACTGGGGGCAGATCTACGCCATCATCCAGCAGCACAAGACCTTCGCTGAAGTGCTGAAAGACGGAACGATACAGACCAGGAAGAAGAAAAGACATTGGTGGAGTCGATAACACCAATCTACAAATTAAGCAAGATTACATGGAAAAAGAAGATCTCAGAATCGTCTTTATGGGCACACCTGAGTTTGCTGTCGGCACACTCAGCCGCATTGTAGACGATGGGTATAATATCGTGGCTGTAGTGACACAGCCCGACAAACCCGTTGGACGTCATCAGAATATACTACAGCCTTCTGCCGTGAAAAAGTATGCCCTGGCCCACTCTATCCCTGTGCTGCAACCAGTAAAAATGAAAGACCCGGCATTCGTTGAGGAGCTTGCTTCCTATAAGGCCGATCTACAAGTCGTGGTAGCTTTCCGCATACTGCCCGAAGTTGTCTGGTCAATGCCGCGTTTCGGTACGTTCAACGTACACGCGGCACTGCTGCCTCAATATCGTGGTGCTGCGCCTATTAATTGGGCTGTCATCAACGGTGAAACGAAGACAGGCGTTACGACGTTCTTTCTTGATAAGAACATCGACACGGGGCGCATCATCCTTGAAAAATCCTTTGATATTCCCGATGATGCCGATGTGGAATACGTCTACGATGGCCTCATGAAGCTCGCTCCTACGATTGCAGAAGAGACCATAGACCTATTGCTCACGTCCAATGGAGAGATGCTTACGCAAGCGCAGGAAGGTCTCATCAGTGATACCGGGACACTTCATCCTGCACCAAAGATTTTCAAGGAGACATGCCAGATCAACTGGAACCAACCCGCCAAGAAAGTGTACGACTTCATTCGCGGTCTGTCTCCCCATCCCGGTGCCTGGACGGTACTGCATGGCCTGAAAGACACGGAGCTTAAGATCTTCAAGGCTGCCAAAACCGGCTTCCCCACGGGTGACACACCCCCGGGAACGATTGAGGTAACGAGGAAAGTGCTTCGCATCGCATGCGCAGACGAGTGGATCGAAATATTCTCCCTGCAACCCGCAGGTAAGAAACGTATGGATGCCACAGCTTTCCTCAACGGAAACAAGGACATCGCTATATGCCATGTGAAGTGAAGATAATATGTTTAGGTGATTGTTCGACGCACGATCCGCTGACGTCCGGCAGGAGGCGATGATCTTACTTTATAAGAACTGAAATAAAAAGGAAAAGGCATCACAACAC
>CALJCU010000430.1 GCA_938023885.1 uncultured Prevotella sp.
CAGGCTTCTGTTGCCATAAAGGCTTCGTCGTGGGATTCCATGTCAGTGTGAGGTCCCATTTCTCCTTGCACTCAATGACATCTGAGTCATAATAGACCTCTTCGGGCTCAATGCCCTTGGCATAGTCGCCCGTGTCCCACCGCTTGTTATTATTGGCATCGACGATGGCACGCAGATAGTATTTCCCCGCCTGGAGGTAATAGAACTCGGCCTGTCCATTATCGGTATAGACTTCCTTCACTATCTTCCCCGACCCATCAAGGAGCTGGGCGATGACATGCTTGCCTTGCATGTCGGCGAGCGTCATGAGCAATGAGGCATAAGAGTCGTTGGAACGTACTTTGAAGCCTTGCTTAATCTTGGTCGACACTTCTCCATAGATGGACACAAACGTGGCACTGTCAGCCTCCAAACTGTATTCCATGCCTGGCTTCCACTCGGCAAGCAAACGGTAGGTACGGTTATCCACCTTGTCGAGCTCATAGCTTTCCCGATACCACAGCGAGTCTTTCTCAGGATGCGAATAAAGATGTATATGTGCCGTATCAACGGGCAACAGCGGGATGCCCGCCCGGATAGTCACATTCTGGTCCGGATTCATATCACCGGATGGCGAGATATCGAGCTTCAGCTCCTCCGGTGGCATGACACTGTCATAATCAATGCCTTTCCTCTTCTTCTTATCCTGCGCTTTCTGCCAGTCCTTTATCTTCTTTTGTGTATCTTTCAGACGCTTGGCATACGATGTTTTGGCAATGAGCTGGATCGTGTCGGACTGTTCACGCAGCACACCCAGACTATCCGTAATATTATGCGTGAGCTGAATACTCAGCGTGTCCTGGTTGACAAGCGCCGTGTCTTTAAGCCAATAGGTGATAGTGTCGCGCCTGGCAGTAGCCTCCGTGAGGAAAGCGTTATTGGCATTGAAGTTCAACCCTCTTAACTTCGGAAGCACACTGTCGCCGTAACTATAATAAAGTGTGAAATGATTGGCATGCGTACGATCACTCTTCACGAGGTAACGGTTCGTGAGAATCTCATTGAAAGCCCGCAGACAGATATCATCAGGCAGAAAATGGGTGTATTTCACCACACTGATAGAAGCGATGTGCAGCGAGTCGGTCCATATCGTGTCCTGCCGCGTGTCCGGCTTGAAGGATGGCTCTATGATGTCATGGTTGAACGCCAGCATCTCACTCTTCTGATTGAACATATAGTTACCGTCAGCATCCTGCAAGGCATAGACATGATACTTGCCCGGTGCGATACCCTTGATGGTAAAGTGTCCGCGCGAGTCGGTCTTCGACACGCGAAGCATCGGCTTCTTCTGGAAAGCCGTGTCGGAGAGGTCGTTGTAGAGTCCCACAAGGATACCTTTCACGGGTTCCAGATCCTCGGCATTCACGACATATCCCGACACCTGCATGGTATCGATATGGTCGCCTGTAGAGAACGTATAGGTATAGTCGCCGAGAGGATTACCTTCATTATTGTCACTGATGGCATTGGAGAAGTCGACCGTGTAAGTAGTATTGGGCTTGAGCGAGTCGACAAGCCGGACGGCAATACGCTTACCCTGGCCTTTAATCTCCGGAGCTTCCAACTGTGGGGGTGATACCACAACATTCTCCGTGGGGTTGCTTATCTTGATATACTCATCAAAATTGATGTATATCTTCTTCTTGCTGACATTGGTTGCGCCGTCAGCGGGATCGGCGCCGGTGACCTTCGGCGGCGTCTCGTCATACCAGCCGCCATCAGGGTTGCCCCTACGGGCACAGCTCTGCAGTAATGCCAGCGTAAGAACGATGAAAAGCACTATTTTTTTACTGATTCTCATGCGCCACAAGCTATAGGCGGTTATTACTGCTGGTAGTTACCATTGAGCTCCAGCAGTTCATCCATGTTTTTTCTCGAGTTGCTCAGCCGCGGCACCTTATGCTGTCCGCCAAGCTTCCCTTTCGACTTCAGCCATTCCTCAAAGAGATGGGGATGGGCCTTGACGACCTCCAGATGCTGAAGGGTGACATCGTGGAAGCGCTTGGCCTCGTAGTCGGAATTGATCTCCTGCAGCTTACTGTCGAGACAGTCTGCAAACTTCTTCATGTCGTCAGGATCTTTGGAGAACTCGATGAGCCACTGATGGCGGCACTTGGCATTCTCGTCCATATAGACGGGCGCAGCCGTATATTCAAGGATCTGCGCACCGGTCTGATCACAGGCATAGGCCAGGCCTTTCTCGGCATTGTCCTGGATAAGCTCCTCACCGAAAGCATTGATGAAATACTTCGTGCGGCCTGTGATAATAAACTTATAGGGCTTTGTTGAGGTGAACAACACCGTGTCACCAATCATGTAACGCCACAATCCACACGACGTGGAGATGACCATGGCATAGTTCTTCCCCGTCTCTACCGCCTCAAGCGGAATGGCAACGGCATCGGGCCTGCCCGCATCCTCCAACGGGATGAACTCATAGTACACGCCGTAGTCAAGCATCAGCAGCATCGGGGGGTCGTTAGGATCATCCTGGATACCAAAGAATCCTTCCGAGGCATTATAAGTCTCCATGTAGTGCATCTTCGGAGAGGTTATAATCTCCTCGTATTGCTTGCGGTAAGGCGTGAAGGCAATGCCACCATGGAAAAACACTTCCAGGTTAGGCCACACATCTTCAATATGTCTCTTGCCGGACACTTCCTGCACCCTGACGAGCACGCTCAGCATCCACGACGGCACACCGGAGATGTTGGTGACGTTCTTATTCAGACACTCATGTGCGATGTGGTCGCGTTTCAACTCAAAGTCGGAGAGCAGTGCCGTGTGTTTCTTCGGCACACGGAAAAGAAGATTGATGAGAGGGTTGATATTCTCTATAAGGATAGCCGAGAGGTCTCCCACAAGCGACCCTTCCACATTATAGTTGGGTGAACAGCTGCCACCAAGAATGAGCGACTTGCCGTCGAAGATACGGCTCTCGGGATGGCTGCGCAGATAGAACGCTACCACATCGGCACCGCCTTTATAATGAATATTGTGAAGGCCCGCATTGGAAACAGGGATGAACTTCGACTTGTCATTGGTCGTACCCGACGACTTGGCATACCATCTCACCGTCCCCGGCCAGAGCACGTTGCGTTCTCCGTGGCGCATACGGTCGATGTCGCCCTTCAGTTCTTCGTAGGTGTTGACCGGAATGTTCTGCACGAAATCATCATAGGTCCTG
>CALJCU010000431.1 GCA_938023885.1 uncultured Prevotella sp.
GTACCACCCTTGCGCATGAGGAAAGTGGAAGCCAGGTCGGCATCCTTGATGATATAATGTGGATGACCGCCGGCATCGATGCCCTTACGCGACGAACCGTCATAGCTCTTGCCGTCAAGAACGGTATAACGGGCAAAACGATAGTCGATAAACTGGGCGGGATCCATGAAGTCCGGCATACGGGCTGTCGACTTCCATCCCACATATCCATCATAGGAGATCTGCGGCTTGAATCCCTTCTTCGCTCCCTTGCTGCCTTTCGTGGTGATGATGACAACGCCGGCAGAGGCACGGCTGCCATAGATAGCTGTCGAGGAAGCATCCTTCAGGACATCAATACGGTCGATGTCATCAGGATTAAGGAAATCCATGGAGGAACAGACGACACCATCGATGACATACAACGGAGAGGCCTGCTTGTTGATAGAACTCTGACCACGGATCTGCATGCTGATACCGGCTCCGGCACGGCTGCTCGACTGCGTGACATTCACACCGGGGACAGAACCCTGGAGGGACTCAGCGACACTCGTCGTACCACGGGCAGCGACCTTATCGGAACTGACACTGGCAACAGAACCCGTCAAATCGCTCTTCTTCATCGTACCATAACCCACGACGACGACCTCATCAAGGGCCTGGTTGTCATCATCGAGCACGACGTTCAGCGTACTATTACTGCCGACCTTCAGGTCCTTCGTCTTATAGCCTACATAAGAGAACTGCAGGGTCGCAGACGGAGAGACACCGGAAATCACGAACTTACCGTCCAGGTCGGTCACGCCGCCTTGGGACGTACCTTTCACGACCACACTCACACCAATCAGAGGCTCACCCGAGGCATCGGTTACCTTTCCCGTGACCGCCTTCTGGGCGAAACCTGCCAGCCATAACATCATTAGCATCATAGCCAAACAACATCTTCTCACTGTTTGATTCATACGTTTCTATTTTTAGATTTGTCTTTTTGATTTATTTATTGTCGTTCTTATTTATTGTCGTTCTAGAGTTCATTCGGAAAATGGACGCGGCAAAGTTAGTGAATGTTAAGGTAGGCATACTACTAAAATCGTTCGGAATAGGTGGAAAATTGGAATATACGCCCATCATACTCATACCAGCGCATCTCCTGTTACGTATAGTGTCACTGCAGAACAGGAAATTATCTTGAATAGACCATTAAATATCAGATTAAATGTCAACAATAAATAAAATAGTAATGCAGTTAGGAATTAAATCATTAACTTTGCAAGCAAAATATGCATTTACCACAACAAATGACGAAAAGACACATCAATTCTATGATCAAGGGACTGTCGTTCCTCTTCTTGCTTCTCCTTTCAGCGACTGCATTCACGTCATGCAATAACGAAGAGACCTATGCTGATCAAGTGAAGCGTGAGCGTTCCGCTATCGGCGCTTATATCGCCAACTCCGGCGTCAACGTCATCTCAGAGGAGACGTTCCGCGACCAGGGCTATGCGACGGACACCGCAAAGAACCAGTTTGTGCTTTTCGAATCGAATGGTCTCT
The DNA here is from genome assembly GCA_938023885.1 of uncultured Prevotella sp. Lineage (GTDB taxonomy): Bacteria > Bacteroidota > Bacteroidia > Bacteroidales > Bacteroidaceae > Prevotella. The sequence continues at coordinate 1,534 of CALJCU010000431.1, forward strand.
ATATGCAGATTATCCGTAAAGGCTCCGGCGCGCCCATCGCTTCCGGCGAGTCGGCACGTATCCTGTGCCGTTACACAGAGCGTAACCTCCTTACCGACTCCATCCAGGTATCCAACACCATTTCTCCTTATTATTATCGATACGTAGAGGTGATGAATGTGACGAACAACTCCGGTACTTTCTCCGGCAGTTTCGAATCAGGATCAAGTCTGATGTATCACTTCTATAGGAGTACGGCCATACCAAGCGGCTGGCTCGCAGCCCTGCCCTATCTTAACTTTGCACGCTATGCCACCGCTGACTCCCAAATAGCGAAGGTGCGTCTTATCGTGCCCCACGACCTCGGGCAAAGCTCTGCCTCCTCCGGCGTTTATCCGTGTCTCTATGACATCACGTTCCAAAGAGGAAGATAATTCGGATTACTATAATATAATACCATAACAAGATGACACTAATCAAAT
>CALJCU010000432.1 GCA_938023885.1 uncultured Prevotella sp.
GGAAAGAATATCGTGAACTTCTTCTGAATGGTCTGTCGCTTGAGCGTCTTTTCAACGAAGAGTGCTCAAATAACCAGCTTACCCTTTCCGATGGACTTACCGGTGCTATTCTGCTTATCTTAGGAACCAACAGGTATTCTCCCGCTCAATCGATAGGTGTTCCATGGGAGTATTACCAAGAAAGGCTATGTCGGTGTGAAATACTTACCGTAATGGATGGTAAGAAAACGCCTCTGTATAAATATGGCATCAATTGGCTGTGGGGGATGAAAACAGTTTTGAAGTGTCGTAAAACACGTTGCCACGATATATGTACAGTTTAAGATCAACCATTAAGCAAAGAAACAGTGAAAAGATCATTTCCATACTATTCCCAGTTCGACTCCATGGATTGCGGTCCGTCTTGCCTACGAATGATTGCGAAGTATTATGGCAAGTCATATTCTTTGCAGACGCTACGCGAGAGATGTTTCATCACCCGTGAAGGAGTCTCTATGCTGGGAATAAGCGATGCCGCAGAGACAATAGGCTTTCGAACCATTGGCGTACGTATCACATTTGAGCAACTTTCACGTGAGGCAACGCTGCCATGCATCCTCCATTGGAATCTAAACCACTTTGTCGTCTGTTACCATATTAAACGTCATCATAATGGCAATGCGACAATATATATAGCCGATCCGGCATCAAAGAAGCTGACTTATTGCCAAGAAGATTTCTGTAAATGCTGGATATCGAAGAAAGTTAACGGTAGGGATACCGGTATTGCTCTGCTGCTCCAGCCGGGTCCACAGTTCATAAATACGGAGGATGAACGTCGTTCTACAAGACATGACCTATTGTTCTTTGTCAGATACTTGTTGCCTTACAAGAGCCAATTCGGACAACTTATCTTAGGAATGATGGTCGGAAGCGGATTGCAACTGATTGCACCGTTCCTGACTCAGGCTATGGTCGATACGGGCATAGAAGGACGCAATCTCAACTTCATAACTCTTATTTTGATAGCCCAGCTTGTGATATTTGTCTCACAGCTATCGCTACAGTTCATCAGAAGCTGGGTCATGCTTCATGTCAACACGAGAATAGACATCTCGCTTATTTCCGACTTTCTTGCCAAGCTTACCCGGTTGCCGTTAAAATTCTTCGATACAAAGAATACAGGTGATATCATGCAGCGAATAGGAGATCACGGACGCATTAAGTTTTTCCTCATGGGCGACTCTATAAATATTCTGTTCTCTGTATTCAACTTTATTGTGTTTGCCATCATACTCGCCTATTTCAACATCATCATCCTCGGCATATCTCTTCTTGGCAACGCCCTGTATGTCATGTGGATTTCTATCTTCATGAAATACCGCCGTATCCTTGATATCCGCCGCTTTAACCAGTCTGCAGGTGAGCAGAACAAGCTCATACAACTCATACAGGGCATGCAGGAAATCAAACTTAACAACTGTGAGAAGCAGAAGCGATGGGAGTGGGAACGCATCCAAGTCAGACTTTATAAAATAGGCATAAAAGGACTTACTGTCGGACAGATTCAGGAAGCAGGCTCTGCTTTCTTCACGCAAGGAACTAACATCATCATTTCTTTTCTTGCGGCTAAGTCGGTTGTTGATGGACAAATGACACTAGGTATGATGATGTCGCTCACTTATATCATAGGTCAGGTTACAGCTCCAATCAGCCAGTTCGTCGGCTTCATGCGAGACTATCAAGATGCCAGGATAAGTCTTGAGCGCCTGAACGAGATCCATCGTCGGCATGACGAAGACTTCGGCATCACGTCAAAACTGAGGACCCTTCCTGAGATACGCGACATAACCGTTGAAAACGTATACTTCAGTTACAGTGGGGCTAATAGAGATTATGCACTTGAGGGTGTCAGTCTCAAAATACCAGCGTGTAAGGTGACCGCCATCGTCGGTGCAAGCGGCAGTGGAAAGACAACCCTTGTAAAGCTCATCCAAGGATTCTACACCCCAAACAGTGGTACCGTCAGAATTGGAAACACACCACTTTCTATGATCAATCCACATGTATGGAGAGCATCCACCGGTTCGGTGATGCAGGAAAGCTACATTTTCTCTGATACCATAGCAAGAAACATAGCCATAAGTACTGAAGAAGTAGATATAGAGCGCTTGAGGAATGCTGTCAGAATTGCGAATATCCAAGAGTTCATTTATTCCCTGCCAATGGGATACGATACTAAAATCGGGATGGAAGGCAGCGGAATCAGCCAAGGGCAGCGACAGCGACTGCTGATAGCTCGCGCCGTGTACAAGAACCCAGAATATATCTTCCTCGATGAGGCAACAAATTCGCTTGATGCTAACAACGAGAAAATTATTATGGAGAACCTTCATGAGTTCTATAAGGGAAAGACAGTATTGATCGTAGCTCACAGGCTCAGCACCGTCAAAGACGCCGACAACATCATTGTTCTCGATAAGGGGAAAGTGATAGAGCAAGGAACACACGAACAATTGACCCGGAAAAAAGGGGCGTATTATACATTGGTAAAAAATCAATTGGAGTTAGGCAAATGAAGAATTCTTACAAAGACAACATAGAACTTCACTGTGAGGAAGTCCAGGAAATTATGGGAAATGTACCGCCATGGATCCTGCGATGGGGCGTTCTTGCAATTGCCTTTGTGACTATGATGTTTTTTGCAGGATGCTACCTGTTCAGATTACCGGAAACAATAGATGGTAATGCCATAATAGCCATTTCTAAAAATAATATTATAGCCAAGATGCTGGTAGTAGATTCAAAAGTCAGTAATATAAAGATTGGTCAAGAGGTAAAAATATCTCTTGACCGATATCCTTCCTCTAGGTATGGATATATAATCGGCTTTGTTAACAGTATATCCGATATTCCGAACAGAGATAATGAATACACGATATGGATTAGATTGCCTCATCGTCTTGTTACCGATGCTAATGTAGACATTCCTCTCAAAACGATACAAAGAGGTGAATCAAAAATCATCATAGGCAATGTGCGACTAATAAATAGATTGGTTAAGGGGTTGGATAAATTCGATTTGTTCAGAGAATAAAGGAATATCGATCGTAGCAAGAGTACTTTGTATGTCCCGAAAGGAAGTAAGGACAAGTATATGTCACCTACTTTTTGGAAGGATTTCGGAAAGATTGTGGAGGAATAAATGATGGTTCGAACTCTTGATTCGGAAGCTGAAAGTCGCAAAAAATGTAATTGAGCGGCAAAACGACCTATAAGTAAGGACTGATTAAGTCGCAAGGAAGTCGCAAACGAAAAGAAAGGGAAAAGCCAAAGTGTTGATATTCAACACTTTGGCTTTTTAACGCGTACCCAGACTCGGGCTCGAACCGAGATGCCTTGCGGCACTGGTGTTTGAGACCAGCGCGTCTACCTATTCCGCCATCTGGGCAAGATGTGGGAGGACCGATGATGCGGGAAAGACGGTCTTCCAATGAAATGTGGTGCAAAGGTAAGTTATTTTTTTGAAAACAACAAGACAATTAGTTGTTTTTTATTAATTTTGCAGGAAACGATGATAGTTAATGATAAACAATGATGGCAGGAGACATGAAGCAAAAGCGAACGGCCAAGAAAAATAAGGACAAGCATATCCCTTATCAATATAAGCCCGATGGGATGGACCTTAAAACGTGGCAGCAGAAACTCCGCAAGCAGGCCGCTAAGGAGGCGCAGTTTCTGATCTTTTCCGTCGACGAGGAAAATGCGCCGGGGGAATACCGTGTAAACAACCCACGGAAACGTGAGACCTATAAGGTAGTCTATCGAGGTGCAAGAAGTCCATGGAACTACTGCTCCTGCATGGATTTCAAGACTTCACAACTTGGCACGTGCAAGCATTTGGAGGCCGTTAAGATGTGGATTGGGCAAGACTATCCAAGCCATCGGCACTGCACAACTGCTCAAAAACAAGGGACACATAACATCCATCCTTATCATCTGCCCCACTTCGCTTAAGTATCAATGGAAACGGGAGATTGAGCGGTTCACGGGAGAAGCGGTTCGTGTCATTGAGGGCAACCAGCTTAAGCGCCGTGACCAGTACTTTGCCGATGAGCCGTACACGACGAGGCGAAACAGAGCGTGCAGCGACTGATGCAGAAATGGGACCGCATGCATTTCCTTTCTGAGACCGACCGCAGAAGGCTGATGATGTTCCTGCAACAGATGCGCTGCGTGTGTGACTCCACCTATGTCCTTGACCAGAAGACGCGTTACGACACGAAAGTGGAAGAGACCGTGAACATCATCCTCAACGTGATTGAAGGAAGTGATGAGAAAGTGGTCGTCTTCAGCCAATGGGAGCGTATGACGCGCATCATTGCACAAGAATTAGAGCGTCATGGTATCCGCTTTGAGTATCTCCATGGTGGGGTGCCATCGAAGGTGCGAAAAGACTTGGTCAACAACTTCACTGATCTTGCCGAAAGCCGCGTTTTTCTCTCTACTGATGCCGGCAGTACAGGGTTGAATCTACAGGTCGCCTCTGTCATTATCAATGTTGACCTCCCATGGAATCCTGCCGTATTGGAACAGCGCGTGGCACGCATCTACCGTATTGGACAAGAGCGTAACATTGAGGTCATCAACCTTGTTGCTGCCAATACTTTTGAGGAAAGTATGCTCGCCAAGCTGAAGTTCAAGACCTCTATGTTTGAGGGCGTGCTCGACGGAGGTGAGGATGCCATTTTCGTTGATAACAACAAGTTCGGCAAGATGATGGACAAACTCAAGGAGACAATGGAAGAAAGTAATGTATCTGCTGACGAAGTGCCCCTGGGAGACGTGGAAGAGGCCGCCCCTGCTGTTTCTTCCATTGATGATGAAGATGATGAGGGCTCTCGCATTGAGGAGGAGCTGCCCACTAATGATGTTTGGAATACCTCTGTTGCCGAACATACAGAAAGTAAGGAGTGTAGCGATAGCGAGAAGTCTGCAGGACACAAGGCACAAGCCCGGAGGCTGGTTACTGATGGTGTTGCTTTCTTCTCCGGTCTTGCATCTGCGCTCCAGTCGGAGCAATCCACCCGTGCACTTGTCGACTCCATTGTGGAGGAAGACAAGGAGAGGGGGACGGCCAACCTTAAAATACCAGTTCCGGATAAGAAAACGGTGATGCAGGTGCTTGGAATGATTGGAAAACTACTGAAGCCCTGACAGCTTGCACAAGAGCAAGGCACGGTATGGCGTTGCGTACCATACCCTGAGCTATGATTTACAAATAAAGGATTTGCCGGGGCTCGTTGCAGAGGACCCGCAAAGTCGACTCACCAAAGGGCTCACCAATGGGGCCTACCGGGGACCTACCGGGGAGCCGCCATGCGCTAAGAAGAAAGGTTACAGCGTGAACTTATATCCTGCCGTGATAAGGATGGGATAGTTACGTGAAGTCAGTGCCTCATAGGTGGTGCCCCAGGAATCAGACGGCTGTTGATGGATGGCCTTGCGCACTTCAAAGCAATAGGTGGCATCAAGAGTGACGTGGCGCCACTCATAGCCTAAACCGAGAGGAATGCCTGCCACACCAAAGTGAGCGGACAGTCCTTTTACGCCATGGAAATAAGCTTTTAGGGGGTTAAATCATCACGACGCAGCCTTGAGTCCCATCCTTGCCTCCACGACATTGACGACATAGTCGCCAAGCTTTTCGCATTCCTGGATGATGTCCATATACATCGTGCCCGAAGCGTAGTCGTACTGATGATTGTTGATATCGTTGAGGTTCTCCGAGCGCAACTGGTTACGGTAGTTATTGATCTCATTCTCAATGTTGAACGTGCGGGTTGCGTTGAGGTCTTCCTTGTGGCCTTTGAGCAGCACGTTCATTTGCGTAAGTGCGTCGTCCACTAACTCGAACATCTGGTGGATGTGATCGTACTGGTGCTCGTTGAAGTCCTCCTTCGAGTTGAATTTGCGGTTGATGGTTCTGCCCATGTTGTTGCAGGAGTCACCGATAGATTCCAGTTCTGAGATTTGCCGCAGCATGGAGCGGATCTTTCCCTTTGTCTCGTCGGAGAGGTGGGCATTGCTCACCTGGTCAAGATATTTGGCAATTTCTATCTCCATGTTGTCGGCGATACTCTCGTATTTCTCAATCCGAGAGAACAGTTTGACGAAGTCGTTGGCATCCTTAGTGTTGAGCAGTTCACG
>CALJCU010000433.1 GCA_938023885.1 uncultured Prevotella sp.
GATGCCCGTAATATAAATAATGAACAGGCTTACACAGAAATAAAGGCTCCAAAGGCTCACTTCCACAACATGGTTATGTCCTGTACTGAGGAGAAATAGCACGATGATAGATGTGAGCAGCATGCCTGGGACAAAAGTGATACCTCCCAACCGGGGAATAGGTTGGTGATGGATCTTCCTCCCGTTAGGCTGATCGTAAATGTTATACTTGAGGCAGAACTTAGTGATCGTCGGGATGACAGCGAAACCGTACCCTATGCTCATCAAGAAGGCGCCGAGATATAGTAGATAGCTCTGCATTCAATTTGCATATGTTTTGATTATTAAACGCAGAGACTTTGGAAATATTGCGTGATAACAAAAGAAAAATAAATGGCAGAAGGACAGACTTTCAGGAAGAATCGTTATTTCATTCCACTTAAATCGCTCCGTCATTCCACTTAGATGGTCTTTTCTCCCGTAAGCCGGTGGAGATTCTTATCGACGGGAATTATCGCGTTTCTCACGCTGATTTGGTGAAGGGTGGCAGGCTGGTGTTCAGCCTAAGGATAAAAGGAACACGCTCCGTCTTCAATAGGTTAGCCGTAAAGGGGCGGGTCTGAAAAAGACTCGCCCTATGTCTAGCCGCCAGGCTGTTAAAGGAAAACGCCGAAGGAGAGCGTATGGAATCGTAGACCCCAGCCGTCCTTGACGAGATACGAGGGGCTGTACTTGAGGTAATAGTTGCCGAAAGGCCCGCGGAGAGTTGTCATAAAATCCACGGTAACGGGGTTGACATGGATGTCCTTGCGGGACTCTTTGACCGTCCGTCCGTCCTCTTTCCACTTAGACAGTACACTGGCATGAGTGTTTAGGTTGATGACCGGTCCGAGAGAGAATCCAAACTTCCCGGCTTTGAACATGTACTGCACTGGAAAAGTGAGGCTGAACACTTTGATTCGTGAGAACTGTGGGTTGACACCGTCAGGATAGCCCGTCAATCCTAAGTGCTCGGCATTGTCAAGTGCAAAGCGCACGTCGTCGTGCATGCGATAGTTGCGCCAGTCTACACCGAGGCCGACGGTGAAAGCGTGATGCCGTGTTGCCCAGTATTCGTATTGGGTGATGCCCCACCATAGTTCCCAGGAACGGAACGTGCTGAGATTGGCCGATGCCGGCATGCCCGGTGCCCCGGTGAAACCGGCAAAGAAGGTCATCGTCCATTTGCTGCCGGGATATTTCTCTGTGCATTTCTTGTTGTGCAACGGCCCGATGGAGAAGTTGAAATCATTGTCAATGCCGCTTGTACTGACATAGTTGCTGTCCACGAGCTGCAGCGTGTTCCTGTAGTT
>CALJCU010000434.1 GCA_938023885.1 uncultured Prevotella sp.
TCGCGTCGGCGTTCTCCTGGAAGGGGAAGATCCACTTGTTCTCGCCCGCCCGCACCGAGGGCCAGCGGTGGATGGTCTCCCGGGCCGTAACGCCCCGGTACTTATAGTCGCGGATGATACGACGCAGCAGGCGGTTGTCTGTCGTCGGGATATAATTGTGGTCATCGAGGAGAATCGTCGTCAGGGCAGACACATAGACACGGAACTTCTGCTTCTCGGGAATCCCGGAGGTCAGCTCGGGGTTGAGTGCATGAATGCCTTCAACGACGAGCACATTGTTTGGCTGCATCTTCAGTTTCTTTCCGCTCGGCTTCGATTTGCCTGTCTGGAAGTCATATTTAGGAAGTTCCACCTCTTCTCCCCGGAAGAGCCTGTTGAACTGTTCGTTGATAAGTTGGAGGTTGAGGGCATAGATGCTCTCGTAATCGTACTCGCCGTTCTCATCCTTCGGTGTCTGCTCCCGGTCCACGAAATAGTCGTCGAGAGATATCTGCAGCGGGCGGATGCCGTTGGCGAGAAGCTGGATAGAGAGCCGCTTGCACGCCGTGGTCTTGCCTGAGGATGACGGGCCGGCAAGAAGCACCAGCCTCGCGCCCCTCCGGGAAGCAATCTCATCCGCGATCTCCGATATCTTCTTCTCCTGGAGCGCTTCGGAAACATTGATGACATCTGTAGCAGCTCCGTGGTCCACGAGTTCATTGAAGTCGCCTACGGTGCGCACGTTGATGATGTCCTGCCACTGGTGATGCTCCTTGAAGATGCCGAACATCTTGTCCTGATGGGTCATCTCGGGAAGCACCTCCGGATTTTTCAGCGAGGGGATACGAAGCAGCAGGCCGTCGAAATATTTCTCCAGACCGAAGAGATAGATCTGCGAGGTATTGGTCAAGAGCGAGCCGTAATAGTAGTCGACATAGTCGTCAATCTGATAATAAGTGGTATAGAGACGGCCATAACTCTTGAGGAGCTTGACCTTCGCCGTGTCTCCCTTCTCCGCAAACATCTTCACGGCCGTCTCCGTCGGTACCTCGAAACGGCGGATGGGCATCTTCGCGGTGATAATCTCCTGCATGCGCTTCCTGACAGCCTTCACATCCTCTCCCGTCACAGCACGGCCGATGTTGAGATTGACGAAGTAACCATTGCTCACGGGGATGTCAATGACCACGCAACTTCTTGGATAGAGATCGTGCACGGCCTTGCACAGAATGAAGAACAGCGTGCGTGTGTAGTTGCGTGATGCTGAGTCGGCGGTCATGTCGAGAAACTCCACATCTTTATTATGGTAGACGCGATAGTGCATGCCTTCCACCTTATTGTTGACCTTAGCACACACCGGTCCATACTCCATTTTCAGTCCTGACTGAAAAAAAACATCAGAAAGTGTGCTTTCAGGCGTGATGTTCAGAGTTTTTTTATTATTTTTGCAACGGATTTGTAACGTCTGTTTCATTTCTACTAAAGTTTAATGTCATATCTGACGGCATGTTTATCCTATAAAGGTTAAATAATTCATGAGTGTAAAGTTAGCAAATTCCATCGGAGAAACATGAAGGCCATGTAATAAATATGGTTAAATGGGGACAGAACAGATAGTAATAACGAAATATTAGATGAAATAAAGTATGACGGTTCTTCTATTAAAGATTGTCGGTGCCCTTGCGCTCCTCATCTATGGCATGAAGGTGATGAGCGAGGCCCTGCAAAAGCTGGCGGGTCCACAGCTGCGCCATGTACTGAGTGCGATGACGACAAACCGTGTCTCAGGAGTATTCACAGGCATGCTCACCACCGTAGCCGTACAGTCGAGCACCGCCACAACGGTGATGACCGTCTCGTTTGTCAACGCAGGATTGCTCACCCTCGTTCAGGCCATCTCAGTCATCATGGGTGCCAACATCGGCACAACGCTCACAGCGTGGATCATGTCGGCAGGCTTCTCGTTTAAGATAAGCGACTTTGTATGGCCTGTGTTCCTCATCGGACTGCTGCTTATCTATTCGAAGAAGAACCGGTATATCGGTGACTTTCTCTTCGGTATAGCCTTTATGTTTCTTGCGCTCGCAACGCTTGGCGAGAGTCAGCTTCCTCCTGCGGAGCTGGATGCGTTGAAGGGCTTCTTCGCCTCTTTCAATCCGGACAGTTTCGGAACCATCTTGTTGTTCCTCCTCTTCGGCACAATCCTCACATGTATCCTTCAGAGCTCTGCCGCCCTCATGGCAATCACTATGATGCTCTGCACACAAGCCGGCCTGCCTATCTATCTCGGCATCGCCCTCGTCCTGGGTGAGAACATAGGTACGACACTGACCGCCAACCTTGTGGCGCTGACCGCCAACACGGAGGCACGACGCGCCGCCTTCGGCCACCTCTTCTTCAATGTCTTCGGTGTCATCTGGGTACTGTGCATCTTCAAGTATTTCGTCAACCTCACCTGTGGACTGGTGGGGTTCAACCCTGCTACTGATACGCCGACCAGCACGCAGCTCACGTTCGCCCTCGCTGCGTTCCATACATGCTTCAACGTGTCCAACACCATCATCCTGCTACCGTTTGTCAAGCAGGTGGCGAAAGTGTGCTGCTGGGTATGGAAG
>CALJCU010000435.1 GCA_938023885.1 uncultured Prevotella sp.
ACAAGGGAAAAGGCTACAATTTCCACCTCACACCGAAGATTTCAGCCCTCTATCGTCCTTTCGAGCACATCACGTTCCGTGCAGGCTACTCGCAGGGATACCGCATTCCCACGCTCAAGGAACTTTACCAAGAGTTCAATATGGCAGGCATCATTATGATATACGGCAACAAAGACCTCAAGCCGGAAGAGAGTGACAACTACCAGGCATCCGTGGAGTACACGCACCGCAACCACACGTTCGCAGTGAGTGCCTACCACAACAACTTCCGGAACCGCATCTCCACGACATGGAACGAGACGCTCAACGGCATGCACTATGTCAATACCTACAACGTCAAGATCTATGGTATCGACGCCGATGCCGAGGGGCGGTACGGCTGTGGCCTGGGCTGGAAACTGTCCTACGTCTACAACCACGAAAGTGCGCCGGCCGGTCAGAGCTACACATCGACGACACGTCCGCACAGCGCCGTGGCACGCATCGACTATGACCATAATTTCCGCCAGTGGGGCTTCAACCTGGCTCTGACAGGCCGTTACCTCTCCCGCATCAAGACACAGGAATATACTACCAATGCAGCATCAGGACAAGAAGAGGCTAAGGATGTCACCTACCCGGCCTACTCCATCTGGAAGTTCACAACCATAGGACGACTCAAACGTGGCGTCAATGTCACCTTCTCCGTCGACAACCTCTTCAACTACCGCCCCTCCTATTATTACAACAACTCGCCGACGACCGACGGTACCATCTTCTCCTGTGGACTGTGCGTCGACGTGGATAAGATTTTTAAGTTTTAACTCTATAAGTAATAAGCCGTTTAATGATTATGAGAAGAAATGTATTAATGCTGATAGGCATGCTCATAGCCTGCACCGCCTCTGCCAGGAAGGCGCTCGTGGTCATCGCCCACGGCGCCCCCGACTCATCCTGGAACGCTCCTGTACTCGCCCTGCAACAGAAGCTGCAGAAAGTGAATATCCCGGGCATTGACTACCGTCGCGTGGCACTCATGGAATTTGCACATCCTAATATCACTGATGTTGTGGCCGATTGTGAGCGTCAGGGTATCGACACTGTATTCGCCATGCCACTCTTCATGGCTCCGTCGGGACACTCCGACGACGATGTGCCCAACATCCTCGGCATACGTTACAACCCGGCTACCCGTAAGAGTCTGGCGGAGGAAGGCGCGAAGACCGTCCGGTCAGATATGCATTTCATCGAGGGTCCGACGCTCCACGAAGGTGACGTCGTAGAGAAGGCAATGTTCGCGCGTATAAAAGAGATGTCAAAAGACCCGAGAAACGAGGCCGTTGTGCTCCTTGCACACGGTGACCCTTACCGCATCGGTTTCTGGAACAGTCTGCTCGCACGCACACGCGACTACGTGAAGCAGCAGACGGGTATCGACTTCTTCGAAGCACGTCTCATCGCCATGGGACAGTACTTCGACAAAGATGTCAAGCCGTTGCTCGAAAAAGCCGCCAAGACTAAGAGACGTATCCTCGTGCAAGGACTCTACCTCATGTCATCAACCAGTGACATGGCAAAGATGTTCAACATGGATCAGAAAGCCTACATGGAGTCACTCGGCGCAGAGGTCATCTACGGAAAAGCCGGCGTACTGCCCGAGTCGTCAGATCTTGTGGTGACATGGATCACAGAGACAACCCGGGGATGGCTTGCGACACTGAATAGCGTACATTAAACAACGCAGATTAAATAATAATACATTTTAGCAGAATCAATTTGTGCATTAAGCAAAATGCCCTACCTTTGCCACAGTCAACCACAAATCACACTATGAAGAAAAGCCGCTGGAAAGCCCAGCACAAATGGCTGGGTCTTATCCTTTCCTTTTTCCTGTTGATGTTCTGTCTCTCCGGGCTGGTTCTCAACCATTCCCCGCTCTTCGCAGGCATCAATATCAGCCGAAGCCTGCTGCCCCCGCGTTACCATTATAAAAACTGGAACGGCGGCCTCCTCCGCGGCTCTGTATCGTGGCACGGCAAGGTACTCGTCTATGGCAACAACGGAATATGGGTCACTGACAGTATGGCCCGTTCCTTCGTCAGTTTCGACCGCGGCCTGCCGGCGGGTGTCGACGGACAGCTCATCCGCGGTATGGTAGTGACAACCGACGGCAAACTCTTCGCTGCCTCACAGTATAAGCTCTACATCTATGACAACCGGAATGGTTGGACAGAGACAGGACTCAACAATGGTGATGAACGGTTGAGCGACATCGCGACACAAGGGAGGGACAGTCTCCTCGTCACCGGACGCTCTCATATCTTTGTCGCCCGCGCACCTTACCGCCATTTCGAGACTATCACATTGCAGAAAGGAACCGACGACGACGGCCGCGTATCGCTTTTCTCCACGATGTGGCAGCTCCACAGCGGCGCACTGTTCGGCGTTGTGGGTAAGCTCATCGTCGATGTCATCGCCATCATCCTTATCATCCTCATCGTCACCGGACTGCTCTACTGGTTCCTCCCGAAGGTACACTACCACGGGTCTGCCCTCTCCAAGAGTTTCAAACTGCATAACAGGCTCGGGCGTACGACTATCGTGCTGACCCTGTTTATCACCATCAGCGGATGGATGCTACGTCCGCCCGGCCTCATCGCCATTGCCTCAGGCCGCATACCGGCTATCCCTTTCAGTTCCATGGCAGGTGATAATCCATGGACCGACCAGCTGCGTGCACTGCGTTACGACAGCACCTGTGCCGATTATATCCTCTCAACGGGTAAAGGATTCTACACGCTCCGTACACTGCACGACCACCCCGTACCCGCCGCCGGCCAACCGCCGGTGAGCGTCATGGGCATCAACGTGCTGCACGACCGCGGCAACGGACGGTGGACAGTAGGATCTTTCTCCGGCCTCTACCTCTGGGATCGCAGGGGCAACTATGTCGTCGATGCCTTTGCCGACGACAAGAAAGGCAGCATGGTACCTGCCAGCGCGCATGCCGTGACGGGCCTGTGCACCGGTTTGCGGGGCGGAGACGTCGTGGTCGACTATAACAGTGGCACGACACGGTTCCCCATGCCTGCGTTCATGGAGACGCTGCCGATGTCGAGCAGCACGCAAACCATGCAAACCACGCTCCCCATGGCGCAAACCAACAGCGTTTTCTCGGCCGGAACACGCCGCATGACCCAGCTGCCCAC
>CALJCU010000436.1 GCA_938023885.1 uncultured Prevotella sp.
GCCGTCGACCCGCGGCGGGTGCGGCGCTGACGCCGTCGGCAGCGAAGGCCTGTTAGGATCCGAACAGTTGTTCGAGTTCTGCCCCTCTGGTCGAGCCCGTTCAGAGTCTCTCCGAGTTCATCGGAGCCCCTGCGACTCTGTCCAGATCGGTCCGACTCTCTGAGAATCACCAGGAGAAGCTGCCCATGATCGCCTCGCTGCGCGGCACTGTCCTCAGTGTCGGCCTGACTGGCGCCGTCGTCGAGACCGGCGGAGTCGGCATGAGCTTCCAGGCCACGCCCGCCACGCTGTCAGGCCTCAGGGTCGGTGAGGAGACCCTCGTTCACACCGAGATGGTTGTCCGTGAGGACTCATTGACGCTGTTCGGATTCGCCGACGTCGATGAGCGGGACAGCTTCCGCACCCTCATGAGTGCCAAGGGGGTCGGGGCCAAGCTGGCGCTGGCGATGCTGGCCGTTCACACTCCCAACACGCTCAGGCGCGCCATCGCCTCTCAGGACGTCGCGGCTCTCACCCGGGTGCCCGGGCTCGGGCCCAAGGGCGCCCAGCGTGTCATTCTGGATGTCGCCGACAAGCTCGGCCCCGTCACGGGGGACGATCTCGGTACGGCGGTGCTGGGTGCGCAGACACACGGGCGAGAGAGCTCGGAGGCATCCGAGGACGGTGGGGCGCCCAACGCCGACGTCGTCGCCGCCCTGGTTCAGCTCGGCTGGAACGAGGCCAGTGCCCGCCAGGCCGTGACTGCCGTCGAGGCTGACTACGCCGAGGCCGGTGAGAACCCGGACATGGCGGCTTTGCTGCGGGCCTCACTGAGGTGGCTGGGAGGCGGGCACCGTGGCTGATACGGGGCAGGACGGCCACGAGCGTCTGGTCGGCGGCGGAGCCGATGCCACCGAGCGAGCCGCCGAGGCCGCCCTGAGACCCAAGCGTCTGGAGGACTTCACCGGTCAGGAGGTGGTGCGCGGTCAGCTCTCGGTGGTCCTGCGCTCGGCCCTGGCCCGCGGGGTGACGGCCGATCACGTTCTGCTGTCCGGCCCACCCGGGCTGGGCAAGACCACCCTGGCCATGATCATCGCCGCCGAGGTGGACGGCTCCCTGCGCCTGACCTCGGGGCCGGCCATCCAGCACGCCGGAGACCTCGCGGCCATCCTGTCCTCCCTGGAGGAGGGGGACGTGCTGTTCATCGATGAGATCCACCGCCTGGCACGCACCGCCGAGGAGATGCTCTACCTGGCGATGGAGGACTTCCGCGTCGACATCGTCGTGGGAAAGGGACCCGGCGCCACCTCCATCCCCCTGTCCCTGCCCCCCTTCACAGTTGTCGGCGCCACGACGCGTGCGGGACTGCTCCCCGCTCCGCTGCGGGACCGCTTCGGCTTCACCGGACACCTGGACTACTACGGGCCGGGTGAGCTCACTCGGATCCTCACGCGCAGTGCGGGCCTGCTGGGCGTGAGCCTTGAGAGGGACGCCGCTGAGGAGCTGGCCTCGCGCTCACGCGGCACGCCCCGTATTGCCAACGGACTGTTGCGCCGTGTGCGTGACTTCGCACAGGTCAAAGGCAACGGTACCATCACGAAAGATATCGCCGACCTCTCGCTCTCAGCCCTCAACATCGACTCCTATGGACTCGATGAGATCGACAATAAGATCCTCACGACCATCATCGACAAGTTTCGCGGAGGTCCCGTTGGCGTGTCAACGATAGCCACGGCTATCGGAGAAGACAGTGGTACGGTGGAGGAAGTCTATGAGCCTTTCCTCATCATGGAAGGCTTCATCAAGCGAACCCCGCGCGGACGTATGGCGACGAGGCTCGCTTACGACCACCTCGGCCGCAATCCCTACAAAGGGGACATCATGCAACCAAAGTTGTTCTAAGATGAATATAGTAAACAATCCTGATGCCCGCGTTGCCGTCTTTGCCGGCAGCTTCGATCCTTACACCATCGGGCACGACGACATTGCACGGCGGGCGCTGAGGCTCTTCGACCGGCTCGTCATCGTGGTAGCGGTAAATCCTGAGAAGCATTATATGTTCCCGACGGAAGAGCGTGTGGCAGCTATCCGGGAGCTCTATAAGGATGATCCGCGTGTCAGCGTCGTGGTCAACGACGGCATGACAGTGGACATCGCGGTGAAGGTCGGAGCACAGTTCCAAGTCCGCGGCGTGCGCTCCACCATCGACTTCGAGTATGAGCGTGTGGAAGCCGATTACAACCGGAACCTCGGTAACCTTGAGACGGTACTGCTCTATGCCCGGCCTCAGTTCTCCTCTGTTTCCTCGACCGCTTATCGTCAGCTCGTCTATTTCCATAAGGAAGCAGAGGCGCAGAGGCTTCTGCCAACCATTAACACCCAACACCCATTAACACCCAACACCCATCACCTATGATTACATACAATTCAGACGGCGTGAAAATGCCGAAGATCCGTCATCGCGACACCACCGCATGGATTAAGCGCGTGACGGCAGCCCATGGCCGCAAAGTCGGCGAGATAGGCTACTTGTTTGTCAGTGACGAGAAAATCCTGGAGGTCAACCGCCAGTATCTCGGTCACGATTATTACACCGACATCATCACTTTCGACTACGATGAGGATGACGTCCTCAACGGAGATATCGTCATCTCCCTCGATACCGTACGCTCCAATGCGGAGAAGTTCGGAAAGACTTATGACGACGAGCTCCACCGTGTTATCATCCATGGTATCCTTCATCTCTGTGGCATCAACGACAAAGGCCCCGGGGAGCGCGAGATCATGGAGGCCAGCGAGAACGCTGCCCTCGCGATGCTGTAAAAATGGTTCTGTAGAGAGGTCCTAAAAAGCGAAACGTTGGATGAACTCAGATAGAGAGTCACGGCTTATAGAACAGTTGCGTTTGCAAGGGTCAGCTGAAGCTTTAGCTGCACTCTATGACCTTTATGCGCCCCGATTATATGCTTTCTGTTTTCATATGTCCAAATCTCGGGAAGATGCAGAAGAAATTGTTCAAGACACATTCGTGTGGCTATGGAGAAACAAGTCAATACTACCGCCTCAGAAGTCGTTATCCACTATCTTGTTCCTTCGTACACGCCATTTGCTCATTAACCTTTACAGGGCCAATCTCAACTCACCACAATATAAAGATTACCTTACTTGTCGCGAATTAGCAAGTGGCTCGTCTGCTTCGGATGATTTGGATTATCAGGATCTGCTTGCAACCATTAATAAAGCAATGACTCAACTTTCAGAAACACAAAGGAAAGTTGTTACGATGGTTAAATTGGAAGGTAGTCCTATGAAAGAAGTAAGTGAAAAACTGGGACTTACCGAGCAAACGGTTCGCAACCAGCTATTCCTTGGCTTAAAGCAGATCCGTAAGATATTAGGAGATAGTTCTTTGGCCATTGAGTTGATTTTGTTGTTAACAATCTAAAAAATAGAGTTATATTCGAAAGCTGAGATTTGTTTATCCTCATGTAAATATTGACTATTAAAAGCATGACTAATTTAGCGAAATACTTCTTCAATCTCATACATCCTGAAGATGTAGATTCTATTCGGGAAGAGGAGAA